>JAISQV010000162.1 GCA_031273985.1 Spirochaetaceae bacterium
CAGGGCCAAAAAATTTTCAAAAAGGGAAAGCATCATTTACCCCGGAATCATCGTAGCAGAAACGGGCCCGATGGAAAAGCACGGGGGCCCTCTTAAAATTCCGCCGGGCGGCCTCCGAGATTTCTAAGGGTTTCCAGGTCCAGCCCGGTGATCTCACTAACCAATTCTACCGCAACCCCTGCAGCCAGGGCGTTCCCGGCGATTTCTTTGGCCTTACTAAGTTTGCCCTCCTTCAGCCCCTCCTTCAGCCCCTCCTCCAGGGCCTCCCTGGCGGCTCCTTCCAGACGGCTCTGCTCGTCCATGAGCTGCAACTCATACATTTCGTAGGAGTGTAACAGAGCGGGATCAGTCCGAATCAGGTCCAGTATGGTCTGGGCCCTCTGTATCATCGCATCCATCTTCAATACCTCCTCAACCAGTCCCGGCGGACTATGTTCATCAAGCCATACCAGCCACCGGTGCAGGGGATTGGCAGAAAGGTCCTTTTCCCGGACATTCCTGAATTTTGGCATCTCTATATAATGTATTTCCAGTAAATCGGTGAGCCGGTAATCTTTATATGCATCCTCGTAAATGTGGTAACTCGTATGAAAAACATTCTCAATCCTTATATACTTAAAATCGATGATATTTATGGTGATGACCGGACGCAGACTGCTGAAATTTGCCCCCGCTTCTATGCCCTTGGTGTACTCTGCGCTCCAGTAAAACAGATTCCTCTTATCCATATTGTACTGATTCTGAAGCTGAACCTCTATGTCGGCCCGTGTCCCATCAGCCAAAACGGAGCGAACATCAAGAATAACCGATTTTGCCCCGGCAATTCCTGCGGGTAAATCCCTGTTTTCAACAATTTCTATGGATCGAAGGGGTCCTTTCCCGGTTTTCGCAAGGACTGCGTTCAGAAAAGACAGGAGCAGTTCCTCCCTGCCCTTTTCACCCATGACCTTTTTGAAGGCAAAATCGTTAAGCGGCTTAAGCCTTTTCGTTTCCACACTCTCATGGTAGCGCTAAGAGGTGGCTTTTTCAAACGTGAGGCATCACGGGCTTCGATTCGGAATAGGGGCGCATCCCCAGCGCGGGGCGCTGGGGACCGGGCTATCCGCTCCAATCTTTACCGCCCCGGCGGGGGCGGTAAAGGATTTCCGCTTCTATCCCTTGCGCGGCCCCGCCTGCGCTTGCCCCGCGCTCCCAGGGGAGCTATGCTGGCGGGCATGAAGCGCCCCCTCGTGATCCTGATCCTAGCGCTCCTTCCGGGCGGGAGTATCTTTGCCGCCGTCCCTCTGGCGGGGGTGGATCCGGGGGACGCCGCCGCCGCCCGCCGCCGTCTGGTCTCCGCAGCGGAGTCCTACCTGGGGACCCCCTACCGCTACGGCGGCGTGGGGCGCGGGGGCCTGGACTGTTCGGGCCTCATCTACCTGAGCTTCCGGGACGCCCTGCGCGTAGAGCCCCCCCGGACCGTCGCCGCCCTCTATGCCTGGGTGGAAAAAATACCCGCCGGCGGGCTTGCTCCGGGGGATCTGGTCTTCTTTGTTACCGAGGGGCGGGAAGTGTCCCACGCAGGAATCTACACCGGGGAGGGGCGTTTCATCCACGCCGCATCGGAGGGGGCCAGAACCGGGGTGATTCAGTCCGGCCTGGACGCCGCCTACTGGAAAAGAACCTTCGCCGGGGCGGGCCGGGCCCTACCTGCCTCCCCGGAGGACCCCTTAGCCGGCAGGGCTCTCCCGGAGGCGGCGTCCCACACGCCCCCCGGCGAAACCGGCTTCTTTGCCGGGTTCGGCCTGGCCCTCACCTGGGGCGCCTTCTTCGAGGGCTCCCCCTCGCCGCTGCGGGGCGTGTCCGGGCAGATCCGCGCGGGCTACCGGGGCCTTCTCCACCCGCAGAATCAGGCCGCCCTGGAACTGCGGCCCGAATGGGACGGCGCCCTGGGGGTTTTCCGGCTCCCCCTCACCCTGGCCCTGGGGACCGGCGTCTTCCAGGTCTTCGCCGGGCCGGCCCTGACCTTTGGCAGCGCGGAACTCAAGACAGGCCGCGTTTACCGGCCCCTCGGCTGGCTGGGGGGTCTGACAGCGGCGCTTCCCCCCGTCAAAACGGAGCGCGGGGAATTTTCGTTCTTCGGGGAACTCTGCTGGCAGCCCCACAGCGCGGAGGCCGGCCAGGGTGATAACGCCGGGGCCGACATGACGGCCAACCTCCGGGTCTCCCTCGGTCTCAGCTACCGCCGGTTCAAAAGGAGCCGGGAAAACTGAAAGACGCCGTACTGGAAGCCGCCCTGGATGCGGGCTTTGTCCGGGCGAGGATCCTCGCGCCCTTTACCGGGGCCCGGCTCCCGGCAAACTACCGGGAGGGGGCGCCTTCGCTCCTCGTAACGGCCCTGCCCCATTCCGGTAACTTGGACGAAGGGGGGGCCGGCAGGGCCGTGGGCCAACCCCGCGGCCTTGTCGAAGTGGCCCCCTTTGCCCGGCGCAACTACTACCGGGAGGCGGTGAAGCGGCTCCGGAAGCTGGCCCGGAAATTCCACCTTGCCTGGGGCGGGGCAGGGGAGGCGCAGCGCCGGAGTTACCGGATACTCTGCAATTCGCCGGTCCCGGAGAAACCCCTGGCCATAGCCTCCGGCCTCGGTGCGCCGGGGAGGAACGGCCTCGTCATCACCCCGGAGGCCGGCTCCCGGGTGATCATCGCCGCCATGACCCTGCCCTTCGCCCTGGAGGGGGACGGCCCCCTTTCCGGAAAACCCTTCCCCCTCTGCGGGGGCTGCTCCCCGGTCGCGCCCTGCATCAGGGCCTGCCCCACCGGCGCGCTCCGGGGTGACGGCTCCATAGCCAGGGAACGGTGCATTCAGTGGTATGCCTCCGGCGGGGACATTCAGGCGGGTTCCGGGCGGGGCGTGCCCCCGGAGGTGGCGGCCAAGTGGGGCCGGAGGCTCTACGGTTGTACGTGCTGCCAGGACGCCTGCCCCCATAACCGGGGGCCCCTGAGCGGCGCGGCCACGGAGGAAGGAGTACTCCCCGCCCTGCTCGACGGCGGGGAGCTCCTCTCCCTGGACGATGAATCCCTCAAGGCCCGTTTCAGGGGCACAGCCCTGGGCATGGCCTGGCTGAGCGCCGAAACCATACGGCGGAGCGTCAGGCTGGCCCTGAGGGGATATTAAGCTACTGCTTGCGGCTTGCGGCGCGGATACCGTCGGAAATTCTTGTCTGGAGATTTCCCAGGGCGGATCGGGCGGCGTAGCCTTGTTCCAGAGCTTCCCGTGGACGGTTGGCGTTGACCGCCGCCTCGGTTTGTTCAACCTGGGTGCGGACGCCGTCAAATTCACGGGTCAGAGCGGTAAAATCAAGCTGAATGTTGGGCACCGTCTTCGCCCCGTTCAGGGAATTCTCCGTCTCCGTGAGGGTGCTCCGCAGGGAGGCCGCCAGGGCGGAGGCCTCTTCCCGCGCACGGGTGGAGGCGGCGCGGCCATCGGCGATGGCCCTGTCCGAGGCGGCGATCACCTCGGCGGCGGCGGTCTTGGCCGCATCGTAGCGCTTTGCCCGGGCCTCGGTACGCATACGGTTGGCGGCGTCCCTGGCGCGGAGCAGGGAGCTTTCCCCGTATGCCGCAGCATCGGCGTCGTTTTCCGCCCTGGTCAGGGCCGCCTCGGCAGCCTCCATTTCCGCGGTGGGGGGCTTGGCGCAGCCCGCCGCCAGAACAAAACTCAACAGAAGCAGCGGTATGACATATTTCTTCATCGGTTCTCCTCGCTTATCTTTGTGTGGTCGATACAGACTCACTTTCAAGTATAAGCGTTAAGGCGCGGAAATTCCACAACCCGGTGAGTAAGCGAGGAGGAGGCCGGGCCCCCTGCGCTCCGGCTTCCTCACCCGGCTGCAAAGCCTTTGGCCGGCCGGTGACCCGGTATTCCATAGTAATCACGGCGTATCACGAAGATAGCGAAGGGCACTTTCCCGCTATGAACTAAAGGGAAAGTAGAGGTTTTTGTTTGAAATCATTTTGATCCTTACCTTTGTGTTCTTTATGTACGCCGCCCCTGACGTGCCGGGGGCCTGACCGCGTGCGGCGGTCATTCGCCCAGGGGGATCACGGACTGGTAGAGGACGCGGTAACGGGTGTCCACGATTCGGTCCAGGTGGTAGTGGCCGAAGTACCAGCGGCTAAAGTCGAGCCGCTCCGCTACCGCCTGAAGGTAGGTGGTCAGGCTGTCGGGACTGAAGGAGCCGTGGAAGGTTTCGATGACCCTGGCGGGTCCCGCATGGGTGATGACATAATCGATTTTCCAGTTATAGCGTTCAAGGTTGCGGAGGCCCTCCTGATACTCTGCGGAGGAGGGCATTTCATCGGGCCACCAGGAGATGTAGGGCCTGCGGAAGGCCCTATCGGTGGATTTGCCGCCGCCGAAGGTGAAGATCGTTTTACCGTCGATTGAGAAGACCTGTCCCCGCTCAAGGTGAAAGAGGCTGTCGTGAATACGGTGTATCCTGCCGCCGGACCATTCTTCCTCCGGGTAGCTTCGGAGGAGATCGAAATTTTCGTGGTTTCCGTCTATGAAAAGGGTCGTGTAGGGAAGTTCCTTGAAAATGGAGAGCCATTCTTTCTCCTTTTCGTTGTTCTGCCAGATAAAGCCAAAGTCCCCGGCGATGATGACATAATCCGCCTTGCTGAGCTTAAACTGCGCCCTGAAGTGATCATCGTCCAGTTTCGCCATATCTATGCCGCCGTGAGTATCGCCGGTAATATATATCATTGTAATCAAACGATAGTGCAAAAAACGGGAGGGGGCAAGCACAGGGGATTGCCGGGCAGGAATTCCATGGTTTCGTGGGGGGCCGTAGTTTAAGGGGCCGGGGCTGCGTTACAGTGCATGAAACACGGAGGCTTCATAATGTTTGACGATTGTATCATCATGGCCGGCGGGTCCGGCACCCGGCTCTGGCCAGCCTCAACTTCCCGTTTTCCCAAGCAGTTTTTGCCGGGGCCGGGGGGAAAGAGCTTCTTTTTGCAGGCCCTGGAGCGGGGCCTTGCCCTTACGCCGGGGAACGCCTCCGCCGCGCCGCCGGGCCGGGTCATCGTCATAGCCGGGAAGGGCCACGCCGCCCATGCCGCCGCCGCCTGCGCCGCGCTGCCTGCGGAAGAACGGGGGCGGATACTCCTCCTCATCGAACCCCTGGCCCGGAATACGGCCCCTGCCATCGCCTGCGGCACGGTATTTGCGGAGCTTACACGGGGGGAACGGAATATTCTGGTGCTGACAAGCGATCACAGTATAGAACCGGCGGGGGAATTCCGTGCCGCCGCCGCCGCCGCCGCCGCTTGCAGCAGGGAAAATCTGGTGCTTTTTGGCATTAAGCCCGGACGCCCGGAAACCGGCTACGGTTACATTGAGGCGGCGGAGGCGGCGAACCGGACGGAAGCGGCGGCCCTCTACCGGGTGGCGTCCTTCCGGGAAAAGCCGGAGCGCGCCGAGGCTGAACGCTTCCTCGCGGCGGGAAACTTCTACTGGAATTCCGGAATGTTCGCCTTTTCAAGCTCCTTCATGCGGGAAGAATTCCGCCGGAGCGCCCCGGAGATTCTGCGGCCCTTCGAGCGCCTGGAAAGCCCCCCCGAAGGGGCCTTTACGAGCCTTGGGGGCATACGGGCGCTGGAAAACTGGCCGGGCCTCGCCGGGGCCTACGCGGAAGCGGAGCCCATCTCCCTGGATTATGCCATTGCCGAAAAGTGCCGCCGCACCCTCATGGTGGCGGGGAGCTTCCGCTGGCTCGATGCGGGCAGTTGGGATGAGTACGCCCGGCTTATGGACGGGGCCGCAGGCCAGGGGGCCGCCGGGGTCTATGCGGTCCCCGGGGGGGGGTCCTGCTTTGTGGACGCCGATATTCCCGTAGCCCTCTGCGGGGTGGAGGACCTTATCGTAGTGATCCGCAGCGGAAAAAACGGCCCCCCGGCCGCATTGATCGCCAAAAAAGGGGAAACCCAGCGCGTAAGGGACATCGTTGAGCAGTTGAGGAGCGCCGGGCGGGAGGACCTGCTGTAGGCTTAGCCGCCGCCTGCCGCTGTTCCCGCCGCGCCGGAGCGTATGGGCCGGAGCTGCTCCTCGCTTACCAGGGCCGGGTCGTCGATGCCGGGGGGGAGTTCCCGGCCCTCCTCGGGCTCAATCTCCTCCTCCTCGAAGGGGAACTCCTCGTCTTGGGGTTCCGCGATGACCGCCTGCTCCCCGTGTTCCAGCCGCACGGAGATGACCTTGGTAATGCCGAATTCTTCCATGGTAACGCCGAGCAGTGTCGCCGCGCCGGTAACGGTTTTCTTGTTGTGCGTGATGACGATGAACTGGCTTGTGCCGCCGAACTCCCGGAGCAGCTGGACGAAGCGGCTCACATTTTCCTCGTCCAGGGCGGCGTCTATCTCGTCCAGCAGGCAGAAGGGGCTGGGCTTGACCATGTAGGTGGCGAAGAGCAGGGCCACGGCGGTCATGGATTTTTCGCCCCCGGAAAGGAGCGTGATGTTTTCGAGCTTCTTTCCCGGAGGCTGGGCGTAGATTTCTATGCCCGTCTCAAGGACATGGTTGCTGTCCTGCAGGCGCAGCTCCGCCCGGCCGCCGCCGAAGAGCCGGCGGAACATATTGTGAAAATTCTTTTTTATGCGGTTGTAGGTATTGATGAAGAGCTCGGAGCTTTCAGCGCGAATCTCGGCGGTGATGGCCTCCAGGTCGTCCCTGGCCTTGGTCAGATCGGCGAGCTGCCTGGAGAGGAATTCGTAGCGCTCCTGGGTTTCCGCGAATTCCTCCGGGGCCATAAGATTCACCGCGCCCAGGTCCCGGAACTTGCCCCGGGCGGCGCTGAGTTTTTCCCGGAGTTCCCCCGGCGCTGCGGTGATGGTGAAGATCCGTTCCTCGAATTCCATGAGGTCCCGGCTGTGAGTCTCCCGGAAATTTTCCTGGATATTGCGAATCACCGTCTCGGTCTCGACTAGTTCCAGGTGGGTCCGCTCCAGCTTTTCCTGCACCTTGGCCAGATCGGCCATGCGCTTCTTGATGCTCGCCTGCTTCCCCGCCAGATCCCCGTTTTGCCGGGCTATGTCCTTTTCCAGCTTTTCTAAATCTGCCGCCAGACGGAGGCCCTGCTGCTCTATGCCGGCCAGCTCCTCCTCCGTTCCCGCTATGCGTTCCCCAATTTCGCCGAAACGTTTACGGGCCAGGAAAAGCTCGCCCTCCACCGTCTTGAGCAGCGCCTCCTGGCCGGCAAGCTCCCGGCGGATCAGGCGGACCTGCTCCTCCGCGGCCTGGGCCTGGGCCTGAAGCTGCGCCCGGCTTACCCTAAGTTCCTCCAGGGTCCGCCGGTATTCGTTGATCCTGACGCCTAGCTCCTCGCTTTCCCGGCGCAGCTCCAGAATCCGCTCCCGGCGCTGGGCCGCCGCCTCCCGGGAAGCGCGGATCCGGGCGTCCAGGGCCCGCTTCCGGGTGATGATCCCCTCGGGGGCCAGAAAGTCGTCGAGAAAGGCCGGGGCGGTCTTGCGGTAAGCATCGAAGAGGCTCCGGGCGCTCTCCACGTGGAGCGCCGCCTCCCCCAGGGCCCCGGCCAGCCCCCCGGCTATGCGGCGGAGCTCCTCCGGGTCCAGCACCCCCCCGCCCTCGGCGGCCCGGCGGGCGGCGGCGGCCAGATCCCCCAGCAGCGCCTCCCGGCCGTCCAGCAGGGTCTTGAGCAGCCCCAGGGCCTTCTCCATAGCCGCCTCGGTACTGCGCCGCTCCGGGGCGGAGTAACCCGCGTCGCGAAGCCCCGCGTCCAGGGCCGCCACTATATCGTCGGTGATCGCCTCCAGGTCCCGCTCCAGCCCGGCCCGCTCCGCGTCCAGGCCCCGAATCTCCTCCTCGTTCCGGCCTATGGCCCGGTTATTCTCCTCGATCCGGGCGCCGGCAAGCCGTATATTCTCCTCAAAGGAGCCAATATTTACCTCCAGGTCGCCGGCCTTGCGCCGCAGATCCCGGACCGTCTCCTCCTGCTCCTCCGCGTCCCCGGTCAGCTCCTCAATCTTGGCCTCCGCCGCCCGCTTCCGCCCCTCACCCTGGTCCAGGGCGTTCTTCGTCTCCTCCCGCTGCTCGGCGAGGAGCTTCGCCTCCTTTTCCAGGACATTCTTCTCCCCGCCCAGGCTGATGATCCGCTGCTGGCTTTCGATATAGAGCTTCTCCATGGAATTAACCAGGTCCATATTCTCCGCCAGGGAGCGGTTGATCCCGTCCAGATCCGCCTGAATTGCGTCCCGCTCGGCGCCGCGCCGCCGTATATCCTCGTTCCGCCCGTCCCGCTCGTAGCGGAATTGCTTCAGCCGGAGCAGCTGAATATCCAGCTCGTAGCCGAACATCTCCTCCCGCAGGGAGCGGTACAGCAGAGTCTTGTCCGCCTGCACCTTCAGGCTGTCGTAGGAGCGTTTCACCTCGCGGATAATCGTCTCCACCTGGCGCATATTCTCCTCGGTCTTGAGCAGCTTCCGCTCCGCCTCCTGACTCTTCACCTTGAAGCGCGTGATCCCCGCAGCCTCCTCAAAAAGATAGCGCCGCTCGTCGGGCTTCGAAGAAAGCACCTGATCTATCTTGCCCTGCTCCATCACCGAATAGGCCGCCTTGCCCACCCCGGTATCCCAGAACAGCTCCCGGATATCCTTCAGCTTCACCTGATTGGCGTTGATGTAATACTCGCTCTCCCCGGAGCGGTACAGCCGCCGCTTAATCTGAACCTCCGGCATCTCCATGGGGAGAATCCCCCCCTCATTGGCCAGGGTCAGCGTTACCTCCGCCACATTCAGGGCCCTGCGGTTCTCCGTACCGTTGAAGATCACATCCTCCATCTTCTCCGCCCGCAGGGACCGGGAAGCCTGCTCCCCCAGCACCCACTTAATGGCGTCCACCACATTGGACTTACCGCAGCCATTGGGCCCCAGCAGCGCGGTGATCCCCCCCGCAAATTCCACCCGGGTACGGTCGGCAAAGGATTTGAAACCCAGCATTTCAAGACTTTTGAGAAACAAGGCTAACTCCAGACTGAAAACCGTAGGCGGCCTTCAGCCCCCATAGTAGCGGAAACGCGGCGGGGAAGTATAGGAGGCGGGAATCAGGAGGGGGCCGAGCCCCCTACGCCCGGCCCAAGGTGCCGGGCTACCCCCTCTGCGGGGGGAGTCCCCCCCGCAACGCCCCCCCCATTCCAGGAGTTTGCGCTCCGCGCAAACTCCCAAGCTGAAGCCGCTTTGCGGCTTCAGCAGCAACGCCCCCGGCCTTCTTCTCTTTAATCTTCTTCCTCTACTTTTCCTCTACTTTTCCTCAGTTCCATAGCGGAAAAGTTCCATAGCGGAAAAGTTCCATAGCGGAAAAGTTCCCTTCGTGCCCTTTACTTTTCCTTAAACCATAGCGGAAAAGTGGTTATAAATCTTTATTCTTATTTGCGGGTCAAGTTTAGATCCCCCGGCGGGGGCCGGCGCTTGGCGGTAAAGGACTCCGCCCGTACCCGGTAGACCCGCAGGGCTTCCAGTTGCCCTTCGCCGAAGGTAAAATCGTCCCTGCCGGTCTGGTGTTTCATCAGCATCCTGAGGCCGTAGGCTTTCTCCTCCGGGGCCTCAAGAAATTCCAGGGTTCCGAAACCTATGACGCTCTCGTAGGCGTAACCGTAATCACAGGCGGCCTCCGCTTCCAGCAGCCCCTGCGCGTCGTCCATCTCAAAACAGACCCGGGGGTTTTTCTTGAGGGTCTCCAGCTTCCTGCCTTCCGGGGCGCTGTGAAAGTACAATGTAAGGGCGCCGCCTTCCCAGCGGTACCCGAAATTCAGCGGGACCACGTAGGGCTGGTTATCCGCCGCCATGCCCAGCCTGAGAACCTTGCACCTGTCGATGATCCGCAGTTTTTCCTCCGCCCCGGTAATCTCCCGGTCCCTTCTTCGCATGGCAGCCTCCGCAAAAAGCCTAGCACAGGCGGCGAATCCTGTCAGGAACCGACCGGGCCGGCGCATATAAGCGAGTCCGCGAAGGAGGCGAATCAACGCGAATTACGGATATGACAATGCGGGGCATCCCCGCGTGAGCGGGCTCTTCCGCGCAAGGGATAGAGCGGAAATCCTTTTGCCGCAGGCAAAAGATTGCAGCGATAGCCCGGTCCCCAGCGCCTCCCCCGCGCAAGCGGGTTCTTCGCTGGGGATGCGCCCCCCTCCCTGCTAACTTATCCCTTATCCCTTGATTTTTTGCCTTCCTTCCGCTACCGTTGAAGCGCCTAGGGAGGAGCAATGGCGCTCAGGTTATACAATACGCTGGGGCGGGAGGTTCAGGTTTTTGAGCCTCTCAGGCCGGGGAAGGCGGGGTTCTACGGCTGCGGCCCCACGGTGTACAACTATGCCCATATTGGGAATCTCAGGGCCTATGTGTTCCACGATGTGCTGGTGAGAACTCTGGAGCGGCTGGGGCTGGACGTTACCCATGTGATGAACATTACCGATGTGGGGCATCTTTCCGGGGACGGCGACGAGGGCGACGACAAGATGGTGAGGAGCGCCGAGGAACGGGGGAAGTCGGTGCTGGAGGTGGCGGAATTTTATACCGGGGCTTTTTTTGCGGATACGGAGCGGCTCAATATCCGGCGGCCCACGGTGGTGTGCAGGGCCACGGAGCATATTGGCGAGATGATAGAGCTCATCCGGCGCATAGAGGCGGGGGGCTACACATATTCCGCGGGGGGCAATCTGTACTTCGATGTGGGCAGGTTTCCCCATTACGGGGAGCTGGCGCTGCTCAGGATGGAAACGCAGAATCAGGTTTCCCGCACGGGGCCGGACGGCAACAAGCGCAACCCCAGGGACTTTGTGCTGTGGTTTACCCGGAGTAAATTCGCAAACCGGGCGCTTACCTGGGACAGTCCCTGGGGCCGGGGCTACCCCGGCTGGCATATAGAGTGTTCCGCCATGAGCCTCAAGTACCTGGGGGAGCGTTTCGATATACACGCCGGGGGGGTGGACCATATTCCCGTGCATCACAGTAACGAGATAGCCCAGACCGAGGCCGCCACGGGGCTTCACCCCTGGGTGCGTTACTGGCTGCACAATGAATTTCTCGTTCTGGACCGGAGCAAGATGTCGAAGTCCTCCGGGAATTTTCTCACCCTCCAGAGTCTCATCGACGCCGGTTACGATCCGCTGGATTACCGTTACTTTCTTTTGGGCGGCCATTACCGGAGCCAGCTTCAGTTTTCTTTCGAGGGCCTGGACGGGGCCCGGAACGCCCGGAGGTC
>JAISQV010000103.1 GCA_031273985.1 Spirochaetaceae bacterium
CAGGCAGGGGAGGCCGTCCAGGGGCCGCCAGTTCCTCACCAGCGGCCTCAGCAGGGGTAAGAGCAGGAAGAAGCCCGCAAGAAATTCCAGAATAACCAGCTCCGGCACAGCGCCTCCGCCGGAGCATCTTACCCAAAACCGCCCCCCCGCGCAACCGCCGCCGCCCCGCAGCCCGGTATGGGGCCGGGGCGAGAGTACAGGGCGTTGCGGGGGCAGCGGCGCACCCCTCCGCCTAAAGCTAAACTTGACTCACAAATAAGAATGAAGGAAAAAAACGCCGCGTCGAATAAGGTTTTGGGGACAACCTGCGGCTGCCTTCCGTGCCCCCCGGCCTTCTCCCGGAGTTTCGCTTCGTTTTACGTCATTTTAACAAAACCTTCACCACAACTTTATGCGCCGGAGTTATGAAATCTACAGGGCCCTTCCCCATGCGCGTGTTTGGGGATGGGGCGCGTCTTGCCCACAAGGGGGGATTTCATGCGAATAGCTTATTTTACCGACACCTTCAGCCCGGAAGTGAACGGTGTGACCAACACCCTTTCCAGGATGCGGGCCTACCTGGAGAAGAGCGGCGTTCAGTACGCTTTTTTTACTCCCGCTTACGGCGCAGGCGGTCAGGCGGGGGAGGAAACCGCGCCGCAGGACGGCGGGATTCACCGTTTCGGGGGGCTTAAAACGGCGCTTTCCCCGGAAAGCCGCCTGGCCTTTCCCCGCACAGGGGAAATAGTAGAAATCTGCAACCGCTTCAACCCGGACCTGGTTCATGTCGTCACAGAACTGGGAATAGGCTACCGGGGCCTCAAGTACGCGCTGTCCCGGAATCTGCCGCTGGTGATGAGCTACCACACCGATTACAGCAAATACCTTCAGTTTTTTCACCTGGATTTTTGCAGGCCCCTCCTGGAAAAATATTTGGCCTGGTTTTACCGCTCCGCCCACCGGGTGCTGGCCCCCTCAAAACATACCCTGGAACAGCTCTTTCACAAAGGCTACCAAAACCTGGGAATATGGTCCCGGGGCATAGATACGGACACCTTTAACCCCCGGTACCGGAGCCGGGAACTGCGGCGGCGGCTCGGCGTGGACGACCGCTTTGTGTTCCTCTATGTGGGCCGCCTTTCACCGGAAAAGGGTCTGGATACGCTGCTCTACGCCATCACTGAAATTGAGCGCCGCTTTCCCGGCAGGGCGGCCTTTGTCTTTACCGGCGGCGGCCCCTGCGCCGCTCTTATCGCGCAGAAAAACTATCCCAACGTTATTTTGACGGGCTTCAAGACGGGCCGGGAACTGTCGGAAATATACGCCTCCTGCGATTGCTTCGCCTTCCCTTCGGGAACGGAAACCTTCGGCAACGCGCCCCTGGAGGCCATGGCCAGCGGGCTGCCCGTGGCGGCCATCGCGGGGGGCGGCGTGCTGGACTTTCTCTCCCACGGGCAAAACGCCCTCCTCTCCGCCGACGGGGACCGGGAAGCCTTTACCGGGGCGCTGGTAACGATAATGCAGGACAGGAAACTCCGGCGGGCCCTTGCGGAGCGGGGGCGGCGGACGGCCCGCTCCAGGGCCTGGGATGTTATTTTTGACGATCTCCTGGGGGTCTATGCCGGGCTCATAGAAAGCAACAGAAACGCTGTGGGAAGCGGCTACCGTGACGCCTCGTAATGCCGCGGAACTTTTCGCCGTCCTTTTCGGCAGGCCGCCGGCTCAGGTGGTGATCCAGATCACCAATTACTGCAACGCGTCCTGCCCGCAGTGCGGCATGAGAAAAAGCGCCGGCCTGGAACGCTTCCGCCTTGACGAATCCAGGATCAAGGCCCTGCTGGATCAATGCGCCCGGAGGGGGGTTCAGGCGGTTTCCCTGACCGGGGGGGAGCCCTTCATCAGGGTCGACGCTATTCTGGAACTCCTTGAGTACGGAAGCCGCCGGGGGATTCGTTACCTGCGGAGCGGCACCAACGGCTATATGTTTGCCCATAAAGGGGGGGCCGCCGAAACCGAAGGAATAAACCGTTTTGCCAAACGCCTCGCCGCCACGGGGATACGAAATTTTTGGATCAGCCTGGATTCCGCGGATACCGGAACCCATGAAGCCATGCGGGGGTTGCCGGGGGTCATAGCGGGGATCCGCGCCGCCCTGCCCCTGTTTCACGCCCAGGGGCTCTACCCCGCAGCGAACCTCGGGATAAACCGGAATGTGGCGGGAACCCCTATTCCGCCTCTCGCCGGGCCGGACGACGAGGGCCGCTTTTTCAGGGCCTTTTGCGAAGGATTCACCGCCTTCTTTTCAAAGGCCCTGGAGCTGGGCTTTACCATGGCCAATGTCTGCTACCCCATGAGTTCCGTTCAGGCCGGGCTGGGGGACGGGGCCGTGTACGGCGCCATCTCCGATGACGCGGCGGTGGACTTTTCCTCCGGAGAGCTGCGGCTGGTTTTCAGGGCGCTGCTGGAAGTGATTCCTTCTTTCCGGGACCGCCTTCGTATTTTTACCCCCCTCTCGGTTCTCTACGCCCTGTCAAGGGAAGAGGGCGCATCCCTTTTTCCCTGTCTGGGGGGCCGCGATTACTTTTATGTAGACAGCCGGGACGGCCATGCCTATCCCTGCGGCTACCGGGGCGGCGATGACCTGGGGGATGATCTTGCCGCCGCGATACGCCGGGGCCGGGGGGCGAGGCCCTTCTGTCTGAAGTGCCACTGGGAATGTTTCCGGGACCCC
The DNA here is from genome assembly GCA_031273985.1 of Spirochaetaceae bacterium. Classification (GTDB taxonomy): domain Bacteria; phylum Spirochaetota; class Spirochaetia; order Treponematales; family Breznakiellaceae; genus JAISQV01. The sequence goes on from JAISQV010000103.1 coordinate 2,711, forward strand.
TCCCAGCTTTTCGGCATGGCCCGGTATATGATCCG
>JAISQV010000114.1 GCA_031273985.1 Spirochaetaceae bacterium
ATCTCCCCGCCCGCCTCAAAATCCAGGGAAACCATCAATTCCGTGATGATCTCCTGGGCCTTGAGAATGGCCTTGCCTATCTTTTCGATCTTTTCCGGGGCGGGAGAGCCGTTCCCGGCGGCCCTGGCCGGGCTGCCCCTGGCGGAACGGTTGCCGGGGGAACCGCCCCTGCCGCTCCCGGAAGGCCCGCCCCTGGCGGGTTTCAAAAGCTCCAGGCTGGTATCCAGCTGCTTAATCGCCGCATCGTAGAGCATGATGATGAGCTGCCCCTGACTGGCGGTTTTGATCTTCGTCTCCCGGTACGCTGATGAAACGCTGGCGTATGCCACAATAAGCCTCCCCCTGGTTTTTCCCGGCCCTGCGGGGCTCCGGAGACTAACCGGCGCCCCCCTGTAGACCTACCCTACCTTATCGGCGCCCCTCCATAAAGCTTAAACCAAATTTCACCCCTGCGGAATGATCCTACAGCGAATAATTCCGTCCACGGCAATGATCCGTTCAAGAATATCCGGCGGAATATCCTGCTCCGTATCGATAATATTGTATGCGTACTCGTCCCGGTGGTGGTTGATCAGGTCCATAATATTGATCCCCGCCCCCGCCAGAATAGTCGTGATCTGCCCCACCATATTGGGAATATTCCGGTTCGCCACCAGGAGCCGGTGGGGGGCCTTTTGATCGAGCTGGCAGCGGGGAAAATTCACCGAATTCTTGATCGCTCCGGTTTCCAGATAGGCCATGAGCTGCCTCACCGCCATGGCGGCGCAGTTGTCCTCCGCCTCCGGGGTGGAGGCCCCCAGATGGGGAATACAGATCGTATTCTTCGTATTGAGCAACTCCGCCGAAGGAAAATCCGTTACATAGATACCCAGCGCGCCGGCCTCCAGAGCGGCGATGACATCCTTCTCGTTCACCAGCCCCCCCCTGGCCAGATTGATGATCCGGGCGCCCTTCTTCAACAGCCGGAGCTTGTCCGCGTTGATAATACCCTTGGTCGTATTCTCCAGCGGAAGATGGAGGGTCACATAATCGCAGCGGCCCAGAAGGCTGTCCAGGGTTTCCGCCCGCTGGACCTGCCCGGAAAGATTCCAGGCCGCGTCCACGGAGATATAGGGATCGAAACCTATCACCTCCATGCCCAGGGCTATAGCGTCATTCGCCACCATGACCCCGATGGCGCCCAGCCCCACCACGCCGAGGGTCTTCCCCCGGATTTCGTGGCCCTCGAAACGGGACTTTTCCTTCTCCACCACGTCCGGCACCTCGTCCGCCCTGTCCGCGATGGAGGCCGCCCAATTCGCCGCGCCCAGCACATTGCGGGACGACAGAATCAGCGCGGCAATGGCGAGCTCCTTCACCGCGTTGGCGTTACCTCCGGGCGTATTGAACACCACAATCCCCCGCTCGCTGCAAGCCTCCACGGGAATATTGTTGTAACCCGCCCCGGCCCGGGCAATCGCCTTCACCGTATCGGGAATATCCTGCGCCTGCATAACCGCGCTCCGCACCAGAATCGCGTCCGGGTTCGGCAGCTCGCTGGCCACCTCGTACCTGTCCCTGGGGAAAAGCTCCAGCCCCACGGCGGAAATCTTGTTCATCGTCCTAATCCTGAACATCCGTCTCTCCTTATCCGTCAATTTTCCTGTTCCGAAAATGCACTCATCAAGTAAGATCAGGAGGAGGGGGACGGCACAGGTGCCGCGGTCTCCCCCTACGCTCCAGCCCCCAGCGGCGTCGTCCGCGACCCCCACAGTGGGGGGCCAGCCCCCCGCAACGCCCCCCGGACTCTTCCGAAGCAAAGATTCCTTCCGGGGCCTTACAATCCCGCCTCGAAATCCTTCATGAAAGCTACCAGCGCCTCCACGCCTTCGACGGGCATCGCGTTGTAGATGCTGGCCCTCATGCCGCCGACCAGCCGGTGGCCCGCCAGGTTGATGAGGCCCCTTGCCGCGGCTTCCTTCACGAAGCGGGTTTCGATGTCCTTGCGCCGGGCTTCATCGCTCTCGACGGGCACGAAGGGTATGTTCATGAGGCTGCGGAAGGGCTTCTCCACGGGGGAGCGGAAGTGCCGGGATTCTTCCAGGTACGAATAGAGGAGCGCCGCCTTTTCCGTGTTGAGTTTTGCCATGGCGGGCACGCCGCCCCGGTCCCGGAGCCACTGGAGCACGAGGCCGATCATGTAGATGCCGTAGCAGGGCGGCGTGTTGTACAGGGAGCTTTCGGCGGCGTGAATGTCGTAGCGGAGCATGGCCGGGGTCCAGGAGGGGGCGCGGCCTATCAGATCCTCCCGGATGATCACCACCGTGGTGCCCGCGGGGCCCAGGTTCTTCTGCGCCCCGGCGTAGAGTATGCCGAAGCGGGACACGTCGAGGGGCTCCGAAAGGATGCAGCTCGATATATCCGCCGCCAGGGGGACCGCGCCGGTCTCGGGAAGCCTGTCCCATTTGGTGCCCACGATGGTGTTGTTCAGCGTGATGTGGTAGTACGCGTCTCCCGCTTCCGGCGCGGGGGCTTCGGGGATGTAGGTGTAGCCCCTGTCCTTGGAAGAGGCCGGGGTCCGGACTTCCGCGTACTTGACGGCTTCCTGCGCGGCCTTCTGCGCCCAGATGCCGGTTTCCACGTAGGCGGCCTTTTTCAGGGGGGCTCCGGCTTCGGCGCCGGCCAGGTTGAGGGGGATCATGGCGAACTGTAAGGACGCCCCGCCCTGAAGGAAGAGGACCCGGTAGTTATCGGGAATGGCCATGAGCTCCCTGAGCAGGGCCTCGGCCTGCTCGATAATCGCCTTGAATTCTTTGGAGCGGTGGCTCATCTCCATCACCGACTGACCGGCCCCGTTGGTGTCGGTCATTTCTCCGGCGGCCCGCTCAAGCACGGCCAGGGGCAGGGCGGAGGGTCCGGGGGAAAAGTTAAAAACACGCATAGTACACTCCTTATTCGTCAGTTATCGCCGGGCGGCCCGTCTGCCCGCCATCCGCGGCGGGGCCGGGGCCCTAAAGTTGTACGGCCAGGGAACGCATCTCGTCCATGACGGAAACATTCCGCACGGTACATTCCGCCGGCAGGTTCAGAATCACCGGGCAAAAGTTCAGTATGCCCCGTATGCCCGCGGCGGCCAGTTTTTCCGCCGCCCCCTGGGCCGCGCCGGAGGGCACGCAGAGCAGGGCCAGCGCTATGTCGAAGCGGCGGATCACTTCGCCCATCTTGTAGGCCGGGTACAGGGGCACCGGCGCGGAGAGGAGTTCCAGCCGGTTCACGTTGGAGTCGAAGCCGGCGATCAGCTCAAATTCCTCCCCGACAAGCCCCTCGGGGCCCCGGTAGTTGATGTAGGCCGAGCCCAGGCGGCCCAGGCCCACCACGCAGTAGCGCCGCTTCCGGTCCAGCCCCAGGGCCCCGCGTATCAGCGGGATCAGGGCCTCCGGGACGTAGCCCGCCTTTGTCCCGGCGCCGCCCTCCGCCCCCAGGCGGGAAATGTCCTTCCTGATGGTGTGGCTCGACCAGCCGGTGAGGGCCGCCACCCCGGCGGAGGT
>JAISQV010000122.1 GCA_031273985.1 Spirochaetaceae bacterium
AGGGACGACACGCGGCCCCTCAACGCCCTGCGCGAAAAAATCCGCAAAACCCTCCAGGCGTCCATCACCATCAATCCGCGCGTGGAACTCCACGAAAGCGGAAGCCTCCCCGTCTCCGAAGGAAAAGCCCAGCGGGTCAGGGACACGCGCCCCAGGGACACATGAGGGGGAGCCCCTGGATGTTGTTCATAGCCAAACATTTTGAAAGGAGAGTACCGTGAAAAAGGTTGTTTTGGCATTGCTGGCCCTTGCCGCCCTCGCCGTGGCCTGCACCCTCGGCACCGGTGAGGTTGACTTTGAAACGGAGGAGGAAGACGGGAACCTTACCATTACCGGCTATACGGGAAGCGGCGGGAATGTGGTTATTCCCTCTAAACTGTACGGACAGCCGGTAATTGCCATCGGGGATGAAGCGTTTTCCGGTAAAGGGCTTACCGGCCTCACCATCCCCGACAGCGTTACCTCCATTGGCTATTATGCCTTTGCGAATAATTACCTGGAGAGTCTTACCATTCCCGATACGGTTACTACCGTGAAAAGATCGGCCTTTTCGGGCAACCGGCTGGTCTTCGTAACCATCCCCGATTCGCTTGGCTCCATTGAGGGCAGCGTGTTTGAGGAAAACCGGCTCAGCAGCGTTACCATCCCCGATTCGGTTACCACTATTGGGCCTTCGGCGTTTGCGGATAACCCGCTGACCAACGTTACCCTCGGCGCGAATGTAACTATTGAGGCATCAGCCTTTCCCTATCCGCTCCCCGGCTATTACCAGAACCACGGCAAAAAAGCGGGAGAGTACAGCTACAGCGGGGGAAGCTGGAGCTACAGCCCGCGGTAATTGAGGCAAGACAGGGCACCCCCCGTGCGGGGGAGCGCGAAGGGCAGCCGCAGGCTGTCTAAGGGAAAATTTGACCTGCTCCGCGAACCCCCGCAGCACTCCGCACTGTCCCCGGAGACGGCAGGGGGGCCAAGCCCCAGGCGGGCCTCTTGCGCCTCCATCTTCCTGTTCGAAAGCCCCCTCCAACCGCAAATTTCACAGCTTATGGGGAAGGAGAAAAACCACAAAGGGCACGAAGGTTTTGTTTGAGGCTTCATTTTCTTCTCCCTCTTCGCCTTGGTGCGCCTTCGTGTAATGCTTCGTTTGTGAAGTCCGCTGTCCGTGTTGTCGACTTTTCCTTATACCGTAGCGGAAAAGTGTGGTCCGTGGTTTTATTCCTTTTCCTATTATTTAACTCAATCAAGGTACTGGCCCTGCCCTACCCCCGCTCCAGCATGGCCGCCAGGGCCCCGGCGGTGAAACCCAGATCCTCCGCCACCCGTGCCGCCGGGGCGGATTCGCCGAAGCGGTCTACGGACAGAATATCCTCCGGCCTGGCCCAGCGTTCCCAGCCCTGGGCGGAGCCCGCCTCGGCTGCCACCACCCGGAGGCCCGGCGGCAGAAGCGCCTCCCGCTCTTCCCGGCTGAGCCCCTCAAAGAGCCCCCGGTCCGGCACGGAAAGAACCCGGACCCGGACCCCCTTTGCCAGCGCCGCCGCTTCCAGGGCCAGGGAAACCTCGGAGCCCGTGGCCGCCAGCACCAGGTCCGGCTCCCCGCCGGGCTCCCGCACGGTGTAGGCCCCCCGGCGCATGGCCTCCCTCCAGCCGGCGGGCTTGGGGAACACCGGAAGATTTTGCCGGCTCAGGATCAGCGCCGTGGGCCCCTCCCGCCGCTCCAGGGCCATGAGCCATGCCTCGGCGCATTCCTCCGCGTCCGCGGGCCGCAGCACCCGCAAATTGGGAATCGCCCGGAGCCCCGCCAGATGCTCCACCGGCTGGTGGGTGGGCCCGTCCTCCCCCACATAGATAGAATCGTGGGTAAACACATAGATCACCGGCTGCCCCATCAGCGCTGAAAGCCGCAGGGCCCCCCGGAGATAGTCGGAAAAGACCAGAAAGGTGGCGCAGAAGGCCCGCAGCCCCCCGTGGAGTTGTATGCCGTTGCACAGAGCCGCCATGGCGAATTCCCGGACGCCGAAGTGGATATAGCGCCCCCCCGGCGTCGCCGCGCCGTAAACCCCGGCCCCGGCGGGAAGCGCCACCCCGTTGGGCCCCTTGAGGTCCGCCGAGCCGCCGGTAAGATTCCCGTTGCTGCGGGCCAGGGCGTCGAGCACCCTCGTCCCCGCGGCCCTGGTGGCGATCTTCTCCCCCGCCGCAAAAACCGGCATTTCCGCCGCCTGAACCCGGAGGGAATGGAACATATCCCACTCCCGCCGCCCTTCGGGATTCTCGGCGGACCAGGCGGCGAACTCCGCCTCCCATTCCTCCCGCCGCCGGGCCCAAAGCTCCCGCCGGGCCTTGAAGTAGTCCCGCGCCTCCGGGGCCGCGTAGAAATCCCCCTCCTCCCCGGCGGGGATCCCCAGCAGCTTCCGGGCGGCGGCCACCTCCTCCGCCCCCAGGGGCGCGCCGTGCGCGGCGGCGCTGTTCTCCTTGTGCGGGGCGCCCTTCCCTATCACGGACTCCAAAATAATCAGACTGGGCTTCCCCGTCTCCGACCGGGCTTGCTCTATCAGGGCGGCCAGGGCCTCAAAATCGTACATGGAGCCCCGGAGCACCTGCCAGCCGTAGGCCTCGTAGCGCAGCCCCACATCCTCGGTAAAGGCGAGCTCCGTGCCCCCGTCTATCGTGATCCGGTTCGAATCGTAGAGCACCGTGAGCTTCCCCAGCGCGAAATGCCCCGCCAGGGAGCTGGCCTCCCCGGAAACCCCCTCCTGGAGACAGCCGTCCCCGGCCAGGACCCAGGTGCGGTGATCCACGATGCGGCGCCCCCCCGTGTTGAACCGCGCGGCCAGCATGGACTCCGCCACCGCCATACCCACCGCCATGGCGAGCCCCTGCCCCAGAGGCCCGGAAGTCGCCTCTATCCCCCCGGCCAGGCCATACTCGGGGTGCCCCGCCGCCGGGGAACCGGGCTGCCTGAAGTTCTTGATATCCTCCAGAGAGACGCCCCCGTAGCCCGCAAGATGCAGCAGGGCGTAGAGCAGCATGGAGCCGTGCCCCGCGGACAACACAAAACGGTCCCGGTCCGGCCACTCAGGCGCCGCCGGGTCGTGCCGCAGAACCTCCCCGAAAAGCAGCGCCCCCGCCTCCGCCGCCCCCAGCGGCAGCCCCGGATGACCGGAAGCGGCCCTCTCAATCGCGTCCATACTCAGAGCCCGCACGCTCAGGGCAACCTTCTCAAGCGCCTTAACATCCATAACCGTCCCCGCCTTCGCAAGATAAACGCCGTAACCCGGCGCCCCAGTATAACCCGGAGAAGTGATAAGTGAGAAGTAAATAAGAGGGGCGCATCCCCGGAAGGGGCCGGGCACCCCTCCTATCCCTTGCGGGGAAGGGCCCGCTAAGAACTCGCTTGCGCGAGGGAGGGTTCGCGGGGGAAGCCTCCCGATCTTCCGTAGCCAAAGGCTTGCGCCGGGCGGGACGCAAACATTTTTCAGGAAATTTTTGTTTCGATTAAAGCAAACCCGTTCCAAACACCTACGACCGGATACAGCAGGTTATCTGCGTGGTGATTTGCAGCCACCTGCTTCCGGGGAGCCGGGGGGCGGGCCTCCCGACGGGCGCTATCTCAGAACTTTTTCGCTGCGGGAGGACCTGAGCGGGGAAACCTTTACGGACCTGATAAAAGTGGTTACGATTGAGTTACCTAAGGTTCCTGCCGAGGCCGACGGGCATCGCGCACGGGCGCGTTTTTTTGTATGCCGGGAGGAGGAGGAATTTACCATGCTGGCGGAAGGGCACCCTGGAGCAAATAGCCGCCGCCACAGATATTTCCCCCGTGATATTGAATCGTTGTAGATAGCCGCGCCGCCGGGCTACGGCCCTGCCGGGAAGGGGCCGGGCCTGGATGGGGGTCCGGGGGCGTTGCTGCTGAAGCCGCAAGCGGCTTCAGCTTGGGAGTTTGCGCAGGGCGCAAACTCCGGGAGAAGGACGGGGGGCGTTGCGGGGGGCCGCGCCCCCCGCCACGGGGGGAGCGCCCGACCCCGGTCCCGCGAAGCGGGGAGGCGGCTGGCGCGTAGGGGGCCCGGCCCCCTCCCCCGCCTATTCTCTTTTTTATTCACCGATACGCCCTTTTTTGGTTTTTTGCGCGATACTTGTACGGTGAGGCCCGCCTGCGGAAAATACTTTGAAAATGCAAAAAATCCTACAAAATGTAGGAACAAAAAAAGTGAAATTCCATAATTTTGTTGGATTGCAAGGAAGTCAAAGTAGTGTACGCTTACTCTTAACTAAAAGCGCCCTGGAATCATTGAGGAGGTATTATTCATGATCATTATAGGGGAAAAAATCAACGGTTCTATCCCTTCCATGGCAAAAGCGATTGCTGAGAAAAACGCGGAACATATCGCGAATCTCGCAAAGAGACAGGCTGAGGTCGGCGCGACCTTTATTGATGTCTGCGCGTCCGTCGATCCTGCGGTCGAACTCGAAACCCTTCACTGGTTGATCGATGTGGTGCAAGGCGCCACCGATACTCCCATCGCCATCGACAGCCCCAATTCCAAGACCTGTGTCGATGCGATTCCCTTTACGAAGCGTGTCGGGCTCATCAATTCGGTTTCCATGGAAGGGGACAAGATAGAGCAAGTTTTCCCGGTTATTGCCAATACGAAGTGGGAAGTGGTTGCCCTGCTGAACGACGACACCGGTATCACCCGGGACGTGGACAAGCGGCTCAGTATTTTTGAGGCCACCATGAAGAAGGCCAAGGAATACGGCATAGCCCCCAACCGCCTGCACATAGACCCCCTGGTTCAGATGCTCTGTACCTCGGAAAACGGCATAGAAAACGATGTGGCGGTGATAAAAGAGATCAAGGCCCAGTACCCGGATATTCATATCACCGGCGGCGCCAGCAATATCTCCTTTAATCTGCCGGCCCGGAAGTTCGTCAACCAGGGTTTCATGATCCTCGCCATGAACGCGGGCATGGACAGCGCCATCACGGATCCCCTCAACCGGGACATGATGGGCCTCATCTACGCCACCGAAGCCCTGCTCAACCAGGATGAGATGTGTATGGAATTTATCAGCGCCTACCGGGAGGGTATCTTCGGGGACCCGCCCAAGGCGAAGTAACATGGTTTCTGCACAAAAGGTTCTTTTGTGTTAAATATCTTACAGTAAGGGAGAAAGCGGTATGTCAAAGATTCAGGAAATTGCGGAAGCGATCGAGGGCGGAAAGTCCAAGGTCATCGGCGGGTTGGTGGAAGAGGCTCTGGCCGAGGGGATCGATCCCCTCAAGATCCTCAACGAAGGCATGATTGCCACCATGGGCGTTGTGGGCGAGAAGTTCAAGAAAGCTGAAATTTTCGTTCCCGAGATGCTCGTTGCGGCCCGGGCCATGAAAAAAGGTGTGGAAGTGCTCAAACCCAAACTGGGCGGGAACGCGACCGGCGCTTTGGGCAAGTGTATTATCGGCACCGTGTCGGGCGACCTGCACGACATCGGCAAGAACCTCGTGGCCATGATGATCGAGAGCACCGGCTTTGAAGTTATCGACCTGGGCGTGGATGTGCCCGCCGATAAGTTCATCGAGGCCCTCAAAGCCAACCCCGACACCAAGATTGTCGCGGTATCGGGCCTCTTGACCACCACCATGCCCTCCATGAAGGACATTGTGGGGGCTCTCAAGTCTTCCGGCATCAAGGGCTTCAAGGTTATCTGCGGCGGCGCCCCCATTACCCAGGAGTTCGCCAACCAGATCGGCGCCGACGGTTATTCCCCCGACGCTGCCAGCGCCGCGGTTCTGGCCAAGCAGCTTGCTGCCTAGGCTTTAACCCGGTACACAAACCCCATCGCCTATACGATGGGGTTATTTTTTCAATCAGAGGTGAACTATGAGTATACCCAAGTTCAATCCGGATGAGCTCAAGGTAGTGCGGGAGATTCCCTCCTTCATGCCCGGCGCTCCTGGCACTCCAATTTACAATTATCCCGTGACCCCCAAGGAAGCTTATATTGCGACCATGAAGCGGCAGCCGGTCTGGCAGATCAGCGGTACGGAAACCGGTATGTTTTGCCCCCGCTTCTACCCGGACAATGTGGCCAGGGCTTTCATTATAGATGGTGAAGGTTTTGCCCTGAACGATCAGTCCGGAGTTGCCGTGGGCGGCAAGGATATGTTTGGCGTTGAGTGGGTTTTTGTTCCCTCCGCCGGGGGCTCCATGGTGAAGCCCGGTAATCCCATTCTGGAAGATGCCAACGACTGGAAGAGCGTAATAAAATTCCCCAATATCGACGAATGGGACTGGGCCGGAGCGGCCAAGAAAAATGAAGGCTACCTCAAGAGTGTCGATACCCTCATTCTTACCTGGATCATGAATGGCTTTTTTGAGCGGCTCATCTCCTTTATGGATTTTGAAGGGGCCGCCATGGCGATGATCGACGAGGAACAGCAGGACGCCGTGAAGGAACTCATGGATGCCCTGGCGGATCTGTACATAAAGATAGTGGACAACTTCGACAAGTACTTTGGTCTTAACAGCTTTACCGTTCACGATGATTGGGGTTCCCAGATGGCGCCCTTCTTCTCTCCTGCGGTAGGGGCCAAGCTTATAGTCCCCGCCATGAGGCGCCTTACCGACCATATTCACTCCCTGGGCGGCTGGGCGGATTTCCATAGCTGCGGCCACGTAGATGTATGCGTGCCCAACATGATCGCCGCGGGCTGGGATTCCTGGAGCGGCATGGCCATGAACGATACCCAGGGCGCCTACGAAAAATACGGCGACAAGATCGTTCTGGGAGTCATTCCCGATCAGTTCGATCCCGCCACCACTTCGGAAGCGGATCAGCGTGCCGCGGCCCGGAAATTTGTGGACAAGTTCTGCAAGCCCGGAAAACCCAGTCTGATCAACTACTACGGCGCCGCCGTACTGACCGTACCCTTCCGGGAGGAACTCTACAAATACTCCCGGACCAAGCTTGCGGGATAAAGGCCGGTTTGCGGAAGCGAAACAGGTTCGCAGGATAAGGCCCGTTTGACATGGTGATG
>JAISQV010000188.1 GCA_031273985.1 Spirochaetaceae bacterium
GCAGCCGCAGGCTGTCTACCGAGAAATTTGGCCTGCTCCGGCGCAGAAAAATTCCCCGTTTACCATAAGTACCCGCTGCCTTTAGGCGGCGGGGTGCGCCGCGGCCCCCGCAACGCCCCGTACTTTCTCCCTGGAGTTTTGCGCAGCAAAACTCCCAAGCTGAAAACCGCAAAGCGGTTTTCAGCAGCAACGCCCCCCTCCCGCTTAAACTTGGCCCGCAAATACGAATAAAGATTTATAACCACGTTTCCGTTATGGAATTTTTCCTTTTTGTATGCACTTTGCTTATCCGTGGTTTCATTGTTGACCGTGTAGTGATGCGGCGGCCTTCGGCGGTCAGTAGTAGCTGATCCGGTAATCGCCGTCCTGCGCGAAGCCCACCCTGAAGTAGACCGCCCGGGCGGCGGCGTTCCACTTCTTGACAAAGAGACTGAGCCCCCTGCCCCTGGCCTGAACCGCCGCCGCCAGTTCCGCGGTGAGCCGCCCGGCTATGCCCCGGCCGCGGTACTCCGGGAGCACGTAGACCCCGCCTATCTGATGGCGGGTGAAGGATTCCGCGTTGGTGTTGATCTTCCCCACCATTTTCCCGTCGAGCCATGCGGCGAGGAGGAATTCTTCCGCCAGGATACGCTGGAGGTTGAGGCGGCTTGCCGGTGCGTTGAAACTGGCCCCCCGGGGCAGCACCTCCTCCAGCTCGTAGGCCGCCTGAAGCCGGAAAAGTTCCTCCAGGTGTTCCAGCCCCGGCCTCCCTATGGTGAGCCCCGAAGGCCCCAGCAGCAGGGAGCCCGGCGCGGGGGGACCGTCGAGGCTCAGCAGATCGTAGTTGTACTCGTCCCGGACCCGGAGCCCCAGCCCCTCCAGGGCGGCGGCGAAAGATTCCGCATCCGGCAGCGGGCCGTGGAGGGCGTGGAGGGGGAATCTCCACAGCAAACGCCCCAGGGAGCCGGGGAGGGAGCCGGCAGAGGCGCCGGGGACAAGGGCGGGGAAAAGCGTGTAGTTGTGAAAGAGAAGCAGCGCCCTGAGGTCCCGGAGCTTCCGGCCGCTGAAGGCCCAGAGCCTGTCCCGCCGGAGGGGGGCGCGGAACCGGGAACAGAGCGTTACGCAGTGCCGTTCCCGCTCCCGCAGGAATCGTTCCGCCGCCTCCCGGTCCGCCTCCGTTACCGGCCGCCAGCGCACCACGGCGCTTCCCCCCATGTGTAGTTATTTTGCAAGAATTTAACCACTTTTCCGCTATGGAACCAGGGAAAAGTAGACCTCACCGACTTCACGGACGACACGGACTGTCCAAGATGAAGAAGAAAGAAGAATTTAACCACGAAGGGCACAAAGGACACGAAGGGAAGAAGAAGGAAGAATTTCAACCACGAAAAGACACGAAAAAAGAGGCAAGAAATAAAGAATTTAACCACTTTTCCGCTATGGAACCAGGGAAAAGTAGACCTCACGGACAAAAGCGGGGAATTTCGGGCAAGAAGTCTGTGTTTTTCGCGGTTGGTAACGAAGCTAAGTAAACGCATATGGCGCTTCCGCCCCGTTTAGGGGGCGGCGGTTTCCCCGAAGGGAAGCCGTCCCTGGGCGGGGATCCTGCCGGCCAGCACGGAAAAGCCCGCTATAAAAGATTCCCGCGCGTAGCTGTACACCGCCAGGGCGCCGTCCGCCCAGGGAACCTCGTCCAGGTACACGGGGCTCAGCACGGAGAAAAGGATCACCCGTTTCCCCAGATTCCGCAGGGCCTGTACGAGACTCACGCCCTCACTCCCGGATATGCAGAATATGATCGTATCCGCCTGCCGCGCAAACCAGGCAAGATCGTCGGCCCCCCGCGCGAGGGAGTACCAGTACGCGGCGGCTCCGGGGTAGGCGGCCCTGCCGGCGGTGAAGAAATCCCCGTACTGCCCCGCCAGCAGCACCTTCCCCGCCCCTTCCGGCGAAAGGGGTATCGCCGCCGCCGGGTTCGCCGCCGCCGGCAGGTTTTCCCCGGCGCCGGCCTCCCCGGAAAGCCCCCCCGAAGCGGCCCCCGGCGCCGGGCCCCCAGCGCCGCCCCACACCACGGTAACGCTCCGGGCGGCGAGGCCCAGGAAGAACGAGGCCCCCTCGCTGGAGGGCAGCAACTCTTCCACCCGCCGCATATCGGGGATGTAGGGAACCGCGTTTTCCCGCCTGAGCCAGTCGAGTTTGGCCTCCAGCACCCGCCGGGCGGCGTCCAGCACCCGCTCCCGGAAGGCCGGCTCCCGCCGCATGGCGGCCAAGAGGCTCGTCCAGACCGGATCGTCCAGGGCCGGGGTCTTGGAGAACATGATAATATCATTCCCCGCCAGCAGGGCCTCCCGCGCCGCCTGGGAGAGACTCCCCGCGCTGGCCGCCGCGCCGTTCATCATCAAATCGTCCGTGATGATAAGCCCCCGGAAACCCATGCGGCCCCGCAGTATCCCGGTCAGGAACCAGGGCGAAAGCGATGCCGGCGTGGAAGCCGCAGGGGTGTTGGGGAAGGCCAGGTGCCCGCTCATGATCGCGGGTACGCCCTCCCTGGCGAGGATACGGTAGGGCACCAGCTCCCTGTCCCAGAGCGTCTCGAAGGATACGGCAATCCGGGGCAGCACCCCGTGGGAATCGAGGCTCGTGTCGCCGTGGCCGGGAAAATGCTTCGCCGTGGGCATCACCCCGGCAGCCTCCTGCCCCCGCGCGAAGGCCGCCCCCAGAATCCCCGCCTGCACCGGGTCGCTGGTAAAGGAGCGGGGCCCTATCAGCGCCGATTCCCGGTTCGTGTAGAGGTCCACCGTCGGCGCAAAGTTCATGTTGATACCCAGCAACGCAAGCTCCCGCCCGATATAGTAGCCCGAAAGATACGCATCCCTGGGGTAGCCGGAAGCGCCGATGGCCATATTCCCCGGCGTCTCGCTGGTATCGCCCTTCACGTGGCGTATCCAGCCGCCCTCCTGGTCCGTCGCCACCAGCAGCGGCGCCCCAAAAGCGCCGCCCAGCGCCGCCCGTTGCAGCGCGCCCACCGTCTCGGCCAGCTTCCGCGTGTCCTCCGTGTTCCAGCCGAAAATCTTCACCCCCCCGATGTTGCGCTCCCGTATCCAGTCCATGATAAGCGGCGAAGGCTCCGCGCCCACCCAGCCCAGCATGAAAGTCTGAGCCAGGGCCTGTTCGTCACTCATCCGTCCCGCGATAAGCTCCGCCAGCGCCTCAGGCGGCACATCGGAAGTAAAAAGCGGCGTCTCCCCGGCGGCATTCCGGCTCTGCGCACCCCCCGGAAGAGCGGCGAAGATCAGAAGGGCCAGCGTAAGGAGGAACAAAAAGAGGGGGGACGGCACAGGTGCCGTGGTCTCCCCCCCGCCTCCAGCCCGCGCTTCGCGCGGTCTTCCGGCCCCCCCCTCTGCGGGGGGAGACCCCCCGCAACGCCCCCCCGGCGTTCCCGCTTTCAAGCGCCCATCTCGACAAGATTGGCGGCGGCGCTGTGCGCCGCCACGGCGCCTTCCCCCGCGGCGACCACCACCTGCCGGAAGGGCGTCGCCCGGACATCCCCCGCGGCAAAGAGGCCGGGGATCGCTGTCGCCATCCGTTGATCCGTGACAAGGAAGCCCCCCTCGTCGGTCTCGAGGCCAAGGCCCGCGGCAAAACCCGCCTGCGGAAGGGCGCCTGTAAAGATAAACACCGCGGCGGCGTCTTCCTCATACACGGCCTTCCCCTCAAGCTTCACCCCGGAGACGGCGGCCTCCCCCCGGATCTCCAGCATCCGGGTATTGAAACGCACCTCAATGCGGGGGTTGTGCAGCACCCGCTCGGCCAGGGACTTCTGGGCCCGGAACCTGTCCCGGCGGTGGATCAGCACGATCCGGGGGGAAAGCCGGGAAAGGTACTGCGCCTCGCCGCAGGCGGAGTCGCCGCCGCCCACCACGAAGATCTTCCGCTCCCTGAAAAAAGGCCCGTCGCAGACGGCGCAGTAGGACACCCCCCGGCCGGTGAACTCGCTTTCCCCGGGAATACCCAGGGTGCGGTACTTTGTCCCCGTGGCGATGATCACCGCCGGGGCGCGGCGCTCCTCCCCGCTGCCCAGGCCCGCAAGGAACACGCCGCCCTCCCGCCGGAGGGACAGCACGGAATCCGAAAGGAAGGCCGCGCCGAAAGCCTCGGCCTGCCGGTGAAGATCCCCGGCGAATTCGTAGCCCGTCTTTTCCGGGGCTATGCCGGGATAGTTCTCCAGCTTGTCTATATTCAGGGCCTGCCCGCCGGGGGCAAGCTGCTCTATCACGAGGACCCTGAGATTGGCCCGTGCCCCGTACTGGGCTGCGGTAAGCCCCGCCGGCCCCCCGCCCAGGATGATCAGGTCGCTATCGGAATTGGTCATGGAATCATACTAACACCGCCGCCGGGGCCCTGTCAAAACCACGGGGCAGGGGGGCCGATTTTAGCCAGGATAGGCTTTTTCCGCCAATTGTTTTCTCAGCGCAGTGTCAAAGGTAAACACGAAATTGTCCCCGGTTTTTGCGTATCCGTCAAGCAAACAATCCACAAAATCAAGGTTTGTAGCAGCGTAAAGATTTAGGCCATAGAATACAACATTGATTTCTGACGTAATATTATCTTTTGTTGTAATAAAATCTTTCAACTTGTCAGTTATAAGCTGGCGCGGGTAACTATATTTGTCCCTCAAATTATAAACTACTTCCGCTAGTACTTCGACAGGAACATGACATTCTGTATTTATAAGAATATCTGCAACCTTTCTGAACGCAAGTTCATCATCACCGGCAATAAATCTTATTACTGCGTTTGTATCAAGAATTACCGGCTTTTTAGTCATAGCTCGCCCTTCTTGATCCGCTCCGCTACGGAATCCGGCCATGCCCGTTTTTCCATTCGATAACGCTGTTGCTTTTCCTCTTCAGTTTCTGTGCCGTCAATGATTTTTTGAGCATCAAACTCAAATTTGAAACCTTCCGCAAGTTTCTTTTTTAAGTGTTCCCTGAATTCGCCTGATTCGGCGCTGGTCCTGAATTTTTCAAGAATTCCCATGTTTATTTTAGGTGTGGCGGGTTCCATGGTATTTTCTTTTGGCACGGGCATTATTATCACCTGCACTTTGTCATTCCGCATCTCATCGGGAATATCAAAAAAAGACGGCAGGGCGCGGGCATCCATGATTTTAACCACTGCTTCCATATTTATCTCTCCTTACTTCAAGTATAGGTTAATCCGCTGTTTTTTGGGCTTCCTGAAAGGCGGTCATGG
>JAISQV010000207.1 GCA_031273985.1 Spirochaetaceae bacterium
GGACTCTGGTCCGCCTCTTCCGGCACCCTGGGTAACTCTATCGTAATAACTTTTATCAGGTCCGTAAAGCTTTCCCCGGTAACATCGTCCCGAAGCGAGAAACTCCTGAGATACCGCCCCGCCCGGCCCTCTTCGCGCCAGGCCGCCTCCCCGCCAGGCAGCCCCGAGGGAAAGCCTCCCCCAGCCTCCTCCGGGAGCAGGTGGTTGCAAATCACCACGCAGATAACCTGCTGTATACGCCCGTAGGCGTCCCCCCCGCGGAGCTGCTCCCATAGCAGCTTGGAGTGGTAATACAGGATACGCTTACGGATCGCCGCGAAGCGGAGCACCTGCACCTCCACGTTGATGACCTTCCCCGTTGCGGTGAGGAGCTTCACGTCCAGGATGCCCCCCTTGTCCTTCCTGAACAGGCGTTTCAGGAAGGGGTCGACGATGGTGAGGCGGCTGTATTCCGCGTCGGGCAGGTTGACGATGGGGCGCAGGAGCCAGCAATTCAAAGTTTGAAAACTTAGGCATTTCTATCCAAAAACCACTCAAACTATTCATAATTTGAGTGGTTTTTACCTTAGCCTGCCACCCCTTCCATTCAGGAATTCTAAGTTTTTGCCGGGCTTTACGCCTCAATAAAGTAGCAGGGGGTGGCGGCGGGAAGAAATATGGGGAGCACCTCCGGGGGGCCCCATATTTTTCCCGGCTGACAGGACCCCCGGTAATTTTTTAAGGCGCCCTGTCATGTTAAACTTAGAATTCCTGGCGGAAGGCTGTCTCCCCTTGACGGGAGGTGGGTATCAGCCTATACTACTGTCCTGCTTACTAATCCTATAGGATTATATGGAAGGAGTTGCCATGCCCAGCAAGTATCGTTTTGAAACTATCCAGGTCCACGCGGGCCAGGAGAAGCCGGATCCCGCCACCGATGCACGGGCGGTGCCTATCTATCAGACTACGTCTTACGTGTTCCCCTCGTCAAAGTCGGCGGCGGACCGTTTCGCGCTGACCGAGGCGGGGAACATCTACAGCCGGATCATGAACCCGACCTGGGATGTTTTTGAGAAGCGTATCGCCGCGCTGGAAGGGGGGGCCGCGGCTCTGTCCACCGCGTCGGGCGCCGCCGCCTGTACCTACGCCGTGCAGAACATTACCCGCGCCGGGGATCATATTGTTTCGGATTACCAAATCTACGGCGGCACGTACAATCTTTTTGCCAATACTTTTAAGGATATGGGCGTGGAGACGACCTTTGTGGACGGCAGCGTTCCCGCCAACTTTGAAAAGGCGATCAAGCCCAACACAAAAGCTATTTTCTTTGAGACTCTGGGCAATCCCAACTGTTCCGTGGTTGATATTGAGGCGGTTGTCGCCATAGCCCGCCGGCACGGTATCCCGGTGATTGTGGACAACACCTTTGCTACGCCCTACCTGCTCCGGCCCATAGACTTGGGGGTGGACATCGTGGTGCATTCGGCCACGAAGTTTATAGGCGGCCACGGCACCTCCATAGGCGGGGTGATCGTGGACGGCGGGAAATTCGACTGGGCCGCGAACGACAAGTTCTCCGGCCTTTCGCACCCCAACGGCAGTTACCACGGGGTCGTGTTCACCCAGGCCGCGGGGAACCTTGCCTATATCATCAAGGCCCGTACCACGCTGCTCCGGGATACCGGCTCTGCCCTGTCCCCTTTCAACGCATTCCTGTTTCTGCAGGGGCTTGAGACCCTCTCTCTCCGGGTGGAGCGCCACGTTGAAAATACGCTCAAGGTGCTGGATTTTCTGAAGGGCCACCCCCAGGTGGAGCGGGTCAACCATCCCGCGCTGCCGGATCACCGGGACCACGGGCTCTACGGGAAGTATTTCCCCGAAGGGGGCGGCTCCATCTTTACCTTCGAGCTGAAGGGCGGCGCCGAGGCTGCCAAACGCTTCACCGAGAAGCTGGAGCTTTTTTCGCTTCTGGCAAATGTCGCGGACGTAAAGTCCCTGGTGATACACCCGGCCTCCACCACCCACTCCCAGCTCAGCGAGGCGGAGCTGCTGGAACAGGGGATAAAGCCCAACACGGTGCGCCTTTCCATAGGCACCGAGCATATTGATGACATTATCGCCGATTTGAAACAGGGTTTCGATTCGGTAAAATAAGGGAATTTAACCACAAAGGGCACGAAGGACACGAAGGAAGATGAAGAAGCCGCGCATTCTACCGTCTTTTTAGGCATAAAAAGATGAAAGAATCCGGGCGTCAAGCCTTTGTGCTCTTCGTGTCCTCCGTGGTTATAAAATCTTCATTTGTATTTGCAGGTTTAGCAAAGAGGGCGGGAAGCCCTCAAGCCTGGGTTTCGGGGTTTCCCGCATTTTCATAAAAATTCCGCAAAACCCTTGAAGCTATCCGGGCCCTTGCGCTAGAGTAGGGGTAGGGCAGTAATTGGATGCAGCACAGGGTTTTTACACTATGCCCCCTTCTTCCTGTTGGGCGCTCAGCCGCCGGTCCGGAGAAAAATTCCATTTTTGCCCATACCACAACACCGCCTAGGCGGTAAAAGTTCCCCCTGTGGGGTTGCTGAAGCCGCTCCGCGGCTTCAGCCTGGGAGTAGTTTGTTTCAGTGATTCAGTACGTTACATTCTTCCAGGCCCCGTTACCGGGAAGGGATTCCGGGAGGTGAAAGGCAGCATTGTGTATACGCGCATGGAAGCGCCGGTATCAGGCAATGATAGGGAATTGCCGGGGGCATATTTTCCCCGTAATGGTAATCCTGCGTTCTTGCAGGTGTTATATTTTTCAAATTTGGAGAAACATGAAAAAAACAGTTTTTGTGTTGATTGCGGCCCTGCTGCTGGGCGCCGCCGCCTTTGCCCAGGAGAGTAATTTCTCCTCGCCCAGGCCGCAGTTTCTGGCCTTTGACCTCGGCGCCGGCTTCGGTTATTCCCTGAGCGACGCCTCAGGCTACGCCATTGGCACCGGCCAGTTGGGCGGCGTTGTCAATTTTGGCTTTAAGATTGCGGTGTTGGATAACTTCGGCGTGGGCTTTGACAGCCTGATCGCCGGGTCCGGCAGCGCCGTAGCGCCCCTGTTTGCCGGGATACGCCTGGCTTACAACATTATCCCCCAGGCCGGGGCCGCCATAGGCTTCGGCGTTACCGGTTTCGGCGGTTCGCCTTCCGCTCCGGCGCTCAGTCTCGGCATTTACGGCGACCTTTTCCAGAGGCGCTCCGTTCTCACCGGCATCACCACGGGTTTCAGGCTCCGTCTTGACTACATCGCTCCCGCCGGCGACATCGCCAGGGGCGCCTTCGTCTTTGCCCCGGCCTTCAGCTTCGGCCTCTAATAAGGCTTACTACAGGAGAAAACTTAGTGAAAAAATCGATAGCGGCGCTGCTCGCTGCGGCGGGATTGATCCTCGTTCCGCTCTCCCTGAGCGCCCAGACAACCGCAAACGCAAACGCGGGTTTCCAGGTAATGTCCTTTGACATAGGCTATGCGCCGGCCTGGGACACGAATCCTCCCGCGGGCGGCAAAAACTTCATCGCTCCCGCACTGTTCGCCCTCAATGTCCGGGTGGCCAACAATTTTTTGGTGGGCTTCGAGACCCTCACTTCAGGCGCCAATATTGACAGTTACCTTACGATGAAGTACAACTTCCTTCCCATGCTCCGGGGTACCGTGGCTTTCGGGCAGACCAGTAACTTTGGCGCCGTCCCCGGAACCGCGGAGCCCGCGATGGGCCTCGGCTTTGAGGCGGTTCCCTTTGCCCGGACCATAGCCGGTTCGGTCTCAACGGAATTCAAACTGGCCTTTCAGTATCTGGCCGCCCTTAACGACCTGAGGGAAAGCGCCCTCGTCTTTGCCCTGGCCTTTGGCATAGGGTTCTAGCCGCCGCAGGTTTCTGCCGGTTTCCGGGCGCTGCTTTTACCGGCTGTCCATCACGGGGCAGCCGGTTTTCCTCCTTTTTTCCCTTCTTCGCCTTTACTTTTCCTTTACCCATGGCGGAAAAGCGGTTTAAATTCTTTAAGTATCTGTAATTTCGAGGTGTTTAGAAATTGTTAGACGACATGGGGCTAAAATTTTGTATGAAAAAATATACAGTCTATTATATAGACAAAAGTAAATGACAATGTTATAATAAAAAACATGAGAATATATTTAGATCAATGTGCCTATAATAGGCCATTTGATGACCAAAATAATGTTAAGAACCAACTCGAAACAACGGCAAAATTATACATTCAAGATCAAATAAAACATGGAAAGTATGATTTAATATGGTCATATATGTCTGATTTTGAAAATAGTAATAATCCAAACATAGAAAACAAAAATTCTATTCAAGAATGGGAAAATATTGCAAAATATAAATGTAAATCATCAGAAACTATTTTAGAAAGAGGTAGAAAAATTGAACTATATAAAATAAAACCAAATGATGCATTACATATTTCTTGTGCAATAGAAAGTAAATGTGAATATTTTATAACGACTGATAGTGGATTGACAAATAAAAAATTGGATGAAATAAAAATAATAAATCCAATTGATTTTGTAAGGGAAATAGGAGATGAAAAATGAGAACGGAAACGGTATTAAAGGCAGAGGCAATAGACTTATTGATAAAGGAATTTGGGGTTCTTGATACGGAACGTTTCATTACAAGTATTAAAAGTAATAATTTTGATTATACAGAATGGCATAAAAATTTATGGAAAGATAAGAATATAGACGAAATACATAAGATGGCAACGGAATTTGAAGAAAAAAAATATGGTAAAATGTGAAAAGCCCCACGTCGTCTAACAGGTCTGTTTACGCGCCCCAGCATAGATGGGGACGCCGCCGGTAGGCTACGCTTCATTCCCACGCCATTGCTCCGCCACATTTTGTCGGCCCTGGCCTTTGGCATAGGGTTCTAGCCGCCGCAGGTTTCTGCCGGCTTCCGGGCGCTGCTTTTACCGGCTGTCCATCACGGGGCAGCCGGTTTTCCTCCTTTCTTTCCCTCTTCGCCTTTACTTTTCCTTTACCCATAGCGGAAAAGCGGTTTAAATTCTTTAAGTATCTGTAATTTCGAGGTGTTTAGAAATTGATATGCGCCGGCCCCGCCCCGGACTCAGGCAACCGCTTTTTTCAGGGCCTCTACCTTGTCGGTCTTTTCCCATGGGAATTCGCTGCGCCCGAAGTGGCCGTAGGAGGCGGTTTTGCGGTAAATGGGCCGGCGGAGGTTCAGCATATCGATGATCCCCGCGGGGCTGAGGTCGAAAAGTGCCGTTATGGCTTTTTCGATACGTTCTTCAGGAACCCTGGCCGTTCCGTAGGTGTCCACCATGACGGAAACCGGGAAGGGGACGCCGATGGCATAGGCCAACTGCACTTCGCATCGCTCCGCAAGTTTGGCGGCCACCACATTTTTGGCCACATAGCGGGCCGCATAGGCGGCGGAGCGGTCCACTTTGGTGGGGTCCTTGCCGGAGAAGGCGCCCCCGCCGTGCCGGCCCATGCCGCCGTAGGTGTCCACGATGATCTTCCGGCCCGTGAGTCCCGTGTCGCCGAAGGGCCCGCCTATTACAAAGCGCCCCGTGGGGTTAATGTAGTATTTGGTTTTCTTGTCCAGAAGCCCCGTTGGTTCCAGAACGGGCCTGATTATTTCTTCGATAATGCCGGATTCCACATCCCGGTAGGAGATGCCGCCGTCGTGCTGATGGGATACCACGACAGCGTCAATGCGCAGGGGCCGGTGCCCCTCGTATTCCACGGTTACCTGGCTTTTTGCGTCCGGGCGCAGCCAGGGGATAAGCTTTTTCTTCCGCAGTTCCGCGGCCTGGAGCAGTATCTTGTGGGCCTGCATGATGGGGAAGGGCATCAGCTCTTTGGTCTCGTTGCAGGCAAAACCGAACATCATGCCCTGGTCGCCGGCGCCCTGCTGCCCCTTGTACTTTTTGAGGCCCGCCCCGGAAACACCGCGGCTTATGTCGGGGGACTGATTGTGTATCATGTTCAGAGCGGACATGGAGTGGTAGTCCAGCCCGTAATCAGGGTCCGTGTAACCAATATCCCGCGCCACGGCACGGGCAATCTCCGTAACGTCCACATAGGTACTGGTAGTAATCTCACCTCCCACCAGCACGAGCGAGGTGGAGGCAAAGGTTTCGCAGGCGGTCCGGCTTTGGGGATCGTCTGTAAAACACGCATCGAGAATGGCGTCAGATATTTGATCGCACAGTTTATCCGGGTGTCCTTCGCTAACCGACTCGGAAGTGAAAAGATAACGCCTGCCGGCCATGTATAACTCCTTCGCAGCCCTTGGGCTGTCTTGATTCATCCTTAGTACTCTTACAGGAAGAGTAGTGTATTTTGCGGGCCCTGTACAGACGGCAGCCCGAAAGGGCCGCCCAACCTGACGCGGCGTTCAAGTCCGGGATTCGGGCCATACCCGGGCGCATCCCCGCCGGACAAGCCCGGCGGGGACCGGGCTATCCGGGGAAGAACCCGCTTGCGCGGGGGAGGCTTCGCTCCGGCCCCCTCCCCCGCCGACAGGCGGGTTCTTGCGCCGGGTCTGCCCTTCGGGCACCCCTCCTATCCCTTGCGCGGAAGACCTGACGGGCGGGCGTTCTGCCTTCGATAAACCACGGCGAAGCTCCTGGGTTTCCCTTCAGGTACCCCTCCGTCCCCGCTAGCCCAGGAAAACCTGCCCGGTATTGTCGATGGCAAGGATCGTGTTGCAGCCCGAACACTTGAACCTGCCCGGCTTTATGGCCTTAAGCTTCTTTGAGCAGATAGGGCAGGAAAAAATTTTGGGGAAGATGGCGGCGTGGGTCTTCTCGGCGCCGCTGCGGAAGAAGCTGATCGAGTCCTCCAGGGTACCCTTGATGGTAAAAAACTGGGAGAAGCCCAGAAGCTGGAACACTTCGTAGACCTTGGACTGTATCTCCAGCAGTATCAGGTCGCCTCCCTTGGGCTTCACCGACTTGAGGAAGGCCGTAAAGGAGCCTATGCCGGTGGAGGACACATAGTTCAGGCCGCCGCAGTGGAAGATCAGCTTGATATAGCCCGCTTCAATGGCCTTGGCAATCCGTTTTTGGAAATAGTTCGAGTTGTAGGTGTCTATGTAGCCCGTCAGGTGGAGGACCAGGCAGCCCTCGATCTCATCAACCTTCTGCAATTTAATTTTGAGGCTTTCGTCTTTCTCGTCGTCAAAACCCAGCACTATGTCGTTGTTCGTCATGACGCTCCCTTGGCCGTTATCCGGGCGGCCTGAAAACCGGGGCCGGGGCCCCGTGATTTTCCCCTCGATCTGAGGCCGGTTTCGGTATTGGCTCCCTGAAACCGCCCCACATTATTATATTTTAATCGTTCCTTGTCAAACGAACTACCCCGCGCCGAAAGATTCTTGGGTAGGCCCGCCCCTATTAAGTATAGTGCGGCGGCTTTCTTATTTCCCGTTACGGAACTATACTGACCCATGCTTCTCGATGATGTGATCATCGTCCTGGCCCGGCCCGCCGAGGGCGGCAATGTAGGGGCCCTTTGCCGGGCCATGATGAACATGGGGCTCTCCCGCCTGCGGGTCGTGCCCGAGCCCCCGGAGCGGGCATTGTCAGGCCGGCCCTTGTCAGGGCTGGACGAAACGCTGATACGCACGCGGGCGGTCCACGCCGCCGGCATCTGGGACAGGGCGGGGCTCTTCCCCAGCCTGAAGGAAGCCGTTGCCGACTGCGCCCTCGTCATAGGCGTTACCCGCCGCCAGGGCCGCCGCCGCAAGGCCCACTCCATGACCGCCTCGGAGACCGCCGCCTACCTGAGGGACAGGCCGGGGCCCGCGGCCCTGGTGTTCGGCAACGAGCGCAACGGCCTGGACGACGGGGAGCTGCATGCCTGTAATCTCGCCGCCCATATTCCCTCGGATCCGGCCTTTCCCTCCCTCAACCTCTCCCATGCGGCGCAGATTTTTTGCTACGAAGTTTACCGCGCCCTTGGCCCTCCCGGAGCATACGGCGGGCAGGGCGGGCGCTGGGTCCCCCTGGACCAGGCCGCCCTCGACGCGGCGGCGGGCTCGGTAACGGCTTCCCTGGCGGCGCTGGGCTTCTACAAGCAGCCCGGCCGGGAGGAGCAGGAGCGCTTTTTCCGGGATATTTTTGCCCGCGCCGCCCTGACCCGGCGGGAGGCGGAGTATCTGACCGGTATCTTCGCCAAGGCCGCCCGTCTGGCGGGCAGCCGGGAGTAGTGCAGAATCTGCAATTAAGCTGTGAGTAAGGCGGGGAGAATAGTAACCGCTTATCCGCTGTGGAACTAAGGGAAAGTAGACCGCGTGTCCTTCGCGGACTCTTTGTATATGCGCCGGCCCTGGGCGTTCATGCCGGGGGGAGTTCTTCGGCGGGGACTTTGAGCGCGGGCGGGGCGGGGGTTCCCGGCGTGCGGGGGCGCTGTTTTGCGCGGCGCAGGGGGTTGAAGGCGCTGTTTTTCCTGGGTTCCAGGCCGAGTTCTTCCAGCACTTCCAGGGTGAGGCGCGCCGCGTCTTCAGCGATGGCCGGGGCGGCGGTGAGGCCGGGGTAGCCCGCGCCCGCGGCGTGGATCAGGTTCAGCGTTCTTCTGCCTCTTTCCGCGACAAAGTTTCCGCCGCACCGGGGCCTGCTGAGGCCGTTGAGGATACGCCGGGATGATTCCCGGACATCCTGGCCCGGCGCCCTTCTTTCGGGGATCGAGTAGAATTCATCCCCCGCCAGGGCCGCCACATCCCCGGCAAAAATTCCGGCGGCGTTGACCACCGCCCTGGGGTACAGCGCCCCCCGGTTGGTTTCCACCCGGACTATCCTGCCCTCCCGCAGCGTAAAGCCCAGGGCCGCCGTATTGAGGCTTATCCGCGCCCCGTTTTCCTGAGCGTTTTCCGCGCAGGCGCTGATGAGATCCCGGGGGCAGACCAGGCCGGCGCTGGGGAAAAAGAGGGCCGCCCTGGCGCCGCCGAGCCGGGGTTCCCTGCGGCGGAGTTCCCGCTTGAGGATAACCCGGACCCCCCGGACCCTGAGCCATTTCCAGTAGCCGAGGGAGAGGTAGAGGAGGGGGACGAGCAGGGGGTTCGAGAAGCAGAAGTACTGGCCGCTGCGCTTGAAGGCTACGCCCAGCTCGCCGGTTATGCTGCCGAACATGACGTTGCCCCTCAGGGTGTAGCGGTGGCCGGGGCTGCCCTTTTTCAGGTCCGCCCCGGAGTGCACGAGGCTTTGTTGCCCGCAGGAGTCGCGGGGGGCCAGGCGGTGTTCCTTTTCTATGAGGAGTATGTCCAGGCGGTAGCGGGAGAGTTCCCGGGCAAGGGCCGCGCCGGTGATTCCCCCGCCTATGATCAGCACGTCCGGCTTCCGGCCTTCGAGGCTGCGGTCCCGGATCTCCGGGAGGCCCAGGGCGGGAATGACGGCGCCCTCCAGTTCTATCTTGTTCACCAGGGCGCCCTGCCGGAAGCCCGCCCTGCGCAGTATGCGCCGCGCCCGTTTTTCCGCCGTAACAATGCCCTTCCGGCGCCTGAGGCTTCCCTCAAGAAAGACCCGGTCCCCGTCTCTCCGGGCGTGCAGTTTGCCCTTGTACAGGGTCTCCAGTTTTTTGTTCAAAGCCTGTTCCAGGTCGCTACGCATGATGTTGTACTGATACTGTAACGCGCCCCCGCCCCCCGGTCAAAGCTGAACTTCCCGGAAACGCTCCCCGTTCCGGGGCAAAAGGGAAAAAAGCGCTGAATGTTACGCTAAACTGCCCTGGCGAAGCAGATACGCTGCGCAAAGGCGTCTGTCACCGTTTTTGCAGACCGGGAACCGGCCGGGGGCGTTGCGGGCGGAGGGAAAACCAAGACAGTCCGCGGATTTACACGGAGTCTACGGATTACACGGATTTTCGTTCCAATACCTTCTTAATCCGTGAAAAATCGGTGAAAATCCGTGGATAAATTTCTTAGCTTGTTGACCGGCCGGGGGCAGCGGGGAATCACGGGGCGTTGCGGGGTGTCCCCGCAGAGGGGGTAGCGCAAGACGCCGCAGGCGGCTGGAGCGTAGGGGGAGACTTCCCCCTCCCTCCCCCTCTTGAATCGCGGCCCTTTACATGGTAGAGTTAGAAGAAACGTAGGTGCGGATCGAGGGGTGTTTCATGGCGGATCAGAATCAATTGGTTACATTCCAGCTCGGCGAAGAGTTGTACGGGATCAACATCATGGATGTGAAGGAGATTGTCCGGGTGCAGTCTATCCGGGCGATTCCGAATGCCCCGAGTTATGTGGAGGGGATTTTTAATCTGCGCCACGAGATCATTCCCATCATCAATCTGCATAAACGGTTCCACTTGAAGAAGACGCTGAATTCCGAGGATGACGAGCTTCTTTCCGGGTTTATCATCATTGATATTGACGGGATGAAGCTGGGGGTGATCATTGACCGGGTGAGCCGGGTGGTTACGATTGAGAAGGACGATGTTCAGCCGCCGCCCCAGATGTTGAGCGGTATAGGGGCCGAGTATATTCAGGGGGTGGTGCGGCAGGAACACGGGTATCTTATTATTTTGGATATTAGGGATCTGTTTAACCCCAAGGAATTGCAGAAGATAGCCGATCTGCGGCGCCCGGCCTGATTTTGAAGGCTGGCTCCCGTGAAAATTGAAGTTTATTCTCCGACCATACGGCGGAAGGAGATGGCCGCGGTGCTGGCCGCCATGGCTGATGACCGTGTGGGCCCCGGGGAGGGTTCCCGTATGCTTGTGCAGAGCGCCCGGGAGTACCTTGAGTTCGATCACGCCCTGGCCCTGAGGAGTCCCGCCCGCGCCCTGTTCATAGCCCTGGAGTCTCTTTCCCTTTCCGACGGCGACGGGGTGCTGGTTTCGGCCCTGGCCCCGCGTTACTACGCCCAGGTTCTCTCCGAGCTGCGGCTGCGCCCGGTGTTCTGCGATACGGCGCCGGGTTCGGCCTGTACCGACGCGGCCCTGATGGGCGCGGCCCTTGCCCGTGAGGGGGGGCGCTGCATCGTGGCGAGCCACAGTCTGGGTTTTGTGCCGGACATGGAGGCTATTTGCGGCCTGGGGCTCCCGGTGATCGAGGATATTTCCCAGAGTTACGGGGGGAGTTACGGCGGAAAGCCCGCGGGTTCCCTGGGGCAGCTCGTTATTCTGGGGCTGGAGGAGCAGGATATGCTCACCGCCGGGGGAGGTGCCCTGCTCTACGCGCCGAAGCGCCGGGAAGCGGGGGTGCTGAGGGGGCTGGAGCCCCTGAGCGAGTACAGCCTGCCGGACCTGAACGCGGCGATGGCGGCGGTTCAGTTTAAGGAGGCCCCCCGGAATCTGGAGAGGCGCCGGGCCATTGCCCAGGTCTACCTCCAGGCGGCCCAGCGGACCCGGCACCGGCAGTTTCAGTCCGCCGGCGAGGGGGAGTACAATAACTATGCCTTCCCCCTGATTCTTGAGACGGGGATGAAGGATGTTAAGGCCTACGCCAAAAAGAAGGATATTGTCGTGGAGAGCGCCTTTGACAGCCGCAGTCTGATAGGCTCCGTGCCCGAAGCGGCGGAATCTGTGCCCGAAGCCTGGTCGCTTTCCCTGAGAACAGCGCTTTTCCCCCTCTACCCCCGCCTTGGCTCCTCCGAAACGGAAAAGATTGCGAAGCTCATCATGACTCTGCCCTAGCGAGGTGCGGATGCACACGAAGGCAAGGCCAAGAGTTACACCAAGGCGCGGAAGGATACACGGAGGCGCACGAAGGAAGACATGGAAAGCGTCCGGATTCGCCTCTCCCATCCTTCTTTTTCTTTCTTCCTTATTTTTCCTTCTTCGCCTTGGTGCGCCTTTGTGGTTAAATTCTTTATTTGAGTCGGATCGTTTAGATGCGTTAAGGTTCTAGCGAGGTGGGGGAATGGCGGAAGCGGCGGTGATTAAGCGGGCCCTCTTGTTTGTGAATCCCAAAAAGCCCGAAGCCCCGGCGCTGGCGGAGGATATACGCGGGGTGCTCCGGGGCTACGGGATCGAGGCCCTGTCCCCCGAGGAGGGGCTTGCGCCGGGGGAGGCGGACCTGGCTTTCAGCCTGGGCGGGGACGGGACGGTGCTCTACGCGGTCAGGACGGTGGCCTTCCGGGAGATTCCGGTTTTTCCGGTCAACGCCGGTTCCCTGGGCTTTATCGCGGTGATACGCCCCGAGGAGTGGCGGGAGGTTTTTGAAAGCTACCTGGAGGGCCGCCTCAAGGTGTCCCGCCGCCTGATGCTGGATATAACGGTGGAGCGGGAGGGGGTGCCGGTTTTCAGCGCCTCTTGCCTCAACGACGGGGTGATCAGCGCCTCGGGCATAGCGAAGCTCCTCCGGCTGGGGGTGGAGTGCCTGGCCGGGGGCGGCCTGGCCGGAGAGGGCCTGGCGGGGGGCCGGGAGCGCATAGCCCTGGGGCGCTACCGCTCCGACGGGCTTATCGTCGCCACGCCCACGGGGTCCACCGCCTACTCCGTGGCCGCCGGGGGGCCCATTCTGGACCCGGAGATAGACGCCCTCATCATCAACCCCATCTGCCCCTTCACCCTGTCCAACCGGCCCATCGTGGTGCCCGCCCGCGAAACGGTGATCATTGACGTGGAGGAGGAGCAGCGGAGCGCCCTCATGCTTACCGTGGACGGCCAGGTGAGCCTGCCCCTGGAACCGGGGGACAAGGTGCTGTTCCGCCGCTCCGCCCATGACGCCCGGCTCGCCGCCTCCCCGAGGCAGGGTTTTTACCGGGCCCTGCAGAGCAAGCTCAACTGGTCCGGAGGCGGCCCCCATGCTTGAAGAACTTTCCGTCCGCAACTATGCCCTGATCGAGAGTCTTTCCCTCTCCTTCAGGGGGGGGCTGACGATTCTGACGGGGGAGACCGGCGCGGGCAAGTCCATCATCGTGGGGGCCATCAGTTTCCTCCTGGGCGCCAAGGCCGACGCCGGGGTGATCCGCTCCGGGGCGGAGGAGGCCAGCGTTTCGGCGGTGCTGCGCCTGGGCGGCGGGGACCGGGAGGCCCTGGACTGGCTCTCCGGCAGGGATATTCCCGTGGAGGAGGATCAGGGCAGCGCGGAGGTCATCATACGGCGGAACATCAAGGTTTCGGGCCGGGGGGCCATGTATATACAGAATGTTCCCGTTACCCGGAACGATCTGGAGGAATTTACGGCCTTTCTGGTGGACCTCCACGGCCAGCACGCCCATGAATCCCTCATTAAAAAGGAAAACCACCGCCGCTACCTGGACCGCTTTGCAGGGCTGGAGGCGGAGGTGCTGGAATTCAACGGCCTCTTTCTCTCCCTCTCCGAGAAGCGGAAGGCCCTGGAAGCTTCCCTCTCCTCCGGGCGGGACCGGGAGACGCGGCTGGAGTTGCTCAACTACGGGGTGCAGGAGATAGACGCCGCAATGATACGGGCCGGCGAAAACCGGGAACTTGAGGCCGAGGCTTCGCGGCTGGGGGACTATGAGAAGCTGGCGGAGCTGGTGAACGGCGCGGCGGAGGCCCTCTACGACGGGGAGACCTCGGTAAGCGCCCTGGCGCGGCGGGCCCGGAACGCCCTGGACGCCGCCGCCGGCATAGACGGGAGCCTTTCGGAACTGCGCCGCCGTATGGAGGATCTGTTCTACGAGGCCGAGGATATTTCCGGGGAATTCCGCTCTTACCGCGAGGACCTCCGCTTCGATCCGGCCCGGCTTTCCGAGGTGGAGGAGCGGCTGAATCTGCTCTACCGGCTGAAAAAGAAGTATGTCCCCGCAGGAAGGCCGGATATTTCCGGGGAAGAGGCTATTCTTGCCTGGCGGGAGGAGGCCCTTGCCGAAATAGAAGCCCTTACCGGCTGGGAGGAGAACCGGGAGGCCCTGAAAGCCGAGATTAGCGCCCTGGAAAGGGAGATCACCCGCAGGGCCCAGGCCCTGACCAAGGCCCGCAGCGCCGCCGCGGAGCGCTTTGCCCAGGCCGTTACCGGGATAATCCGGGGCCTGGGTATGCCCAACGCCGCTTTTTCCGTGTCCGTTGCCCCCAAGGGGAAGGAGGGCCTCGTCATAGGCCAGTGGGGGGCCGATGAGATTGAGTTCCGCATCTCCGCGAACCGGGGCGAACCCCTGAAGGACCTGGCCCGGATCGCCTCGGGGGGCGAACTTTCGCGGGTGATGCTGGCGATCAAGACGGTGCTCTCCGGCGCCGGCGGGGAGGGGAGCCACACCCTGATCTTTGACGAGATTGACGCCGGCATTGGGGGGGAGGTGGCCCTGGCGGTAGGTGAATACCTGGCAAAAATGGGAGAACAGAAACAAATATTCTGTGTTACCCACCTTGCCAGTATAGCCGTAAGGGCGGATAATCATTTCAAGGTGGAGAAGCAGGTGGCCGGCGGGGCCAGGGGCGAAAGGACCGTAACCACGGTAACGGAGCTCTCCGGCGCCGCCCGGCGGGAGGAGGTGGCCCGTATGCTCGCCGGGGACGCGGGGGGCAGCGCGGCTCTGGCCCATGCCGAGGAGCTTTTAAGCAAATACGGTGAACATGGCTAAGGCAAATGCTTTCAGCGGGATCGTCGAACCCTACCAGGCCGCGATACACCGCTACGAGACCCAGGCCGGGGCGCTGCGTTCCCGGATTTCCGGCCCCGGGGCCGTCTCCCCCCGCCTGGAGCTGGCGGACCTCATGCTGGATATTGCGTCTCACCACATTGTCGTGAGGAATATTTTTCACTTTTACCAGGGCAGGCTGCGGGACGAGGATCTGAACGAGGCGCGGAAGGCCCTGCACAGGAGCCTTTCCTGCCTGGAAGAATTGGTAAGCCCCGGGGTGGACGTTTCTCCCTCGGAGAATGTGTCCGCCCTGCAGGATGTAAGCGCGGAACGCCGCTACCGCCTCATACGCAAGATGGGGCTTGCCGTTTCGCTTCTGGAACACGCCTCCGGGGACAGCGCCAGGTGGAAGTGGTCCCTGCTTGACTTTGAGGGGCGGCACGCGGCGGTAGCGAAGAATATACTGGACTACAGGAATCTGATAGCCCAATTGGACCCCCGTTCCCCGGATTACGAATCCGTGAGTTTTCACCTCCGCTTGTTAAAAAAGCTTCTGGCCCAGGTGGCGAAACGCTACCGGGAAAAATACGAGCTCTACAGCCATCTTCGTGAGGACTTTCAGAAGGGCATTGATTTTTTGAACGCCCTGAAGCGCGTCCATGTTTTTGTGGGGGAGCGCGGCGAGGCGGAGGAAATCAAGAAAACCGTGGATGCCTGGACGGCCAAACTCCTGCAGGACAACAAACTGCGGAGGCGCTCCGGCTCCGGCGGAGCTTCCGGCAGGGGCTGATGGCAAAGGTATCCCCCGGCGTATTCAGGACCATGTTCCCCTACTTCCGGCGTTACCGGGGCCGCTACCTCCTGGGGTTCCTCTGCCTGCTCGTGGTGGACGCTTCCCAGGTGCTGATCCCCCAGATTCTGCGCCGGGCCATAGACCTTATTTCCGGCGGCGGCTTTGAGCTGAACCAGGTCTTTGTTCTTGCCCTGGCCATGGTGGGGAGCATGGCGGTGATAAGCGGGGGCCGCTTCCTGTGGCGTTACTTCATCAACGGATCGGCCCGGCGCATCGAAACGGAGCTGCGGGACCGCATCTTCAGCCACCTCCTGACCCTCTCCTGGGACTTCTACCAGCGGAACAAGATAGGCGATCTCATGGCCCGGTCCACCAACGATCTGGGCCAGTTAAGGAACGCCATAGGCATGGGCCTCGTGACGCTGGTGGACGGGACTATCATGGTAGCCGGAATTTTGGCGATCATCTTCATTCAGGATGCGCGGACCGCGGCCATGGCCGTGATACCCCTGCCCCTGATTACCGCGCTGATTCTGCTGTTCAGCAAAAAAGTAGGCAAACTCTTTTTCCGGGCCAACGAAACCTACTCGGAAATGAGCGACACGGTGCAGGAAACCTTTGCCGGCATACGGGTGGTAAAGAGCTTTGTGAAGGAACCCTGGTTTATAGAAAAATTCAGCGCCAATAACGATGACTACCGCAGGGTCAACATGGACCTGACGAGGCTTTTCGGCATCTTTTTCCCGCTGATAACTTTTCTCTCAGGCTTCTCCACGGTGATTCTGATACTCCTGGGCGGACGGCGGGTGGTGCTGGGCCTCATGACCCCAGGCGGCCTGGTCAGCCTTTTTAGTTATATACAGATGCTGATATGGCCCCTCATGGGCGCGGGATTCGTGGTGAACATGATACAGCGGGGCGCCGTAAGCCTGGAACGGATCAACGAGATTCTCAACACCGAGCCCTCCATACGCTCCCCGGCAAAGCCGGCCCCGGCGAGGCCGCCCTCGGCCCCGGTCATCGAAATACGCGGCCTGAGCTTCGCCTACGCCGCGGACAAGCCCGTGCTGGCGGACCTGAACCTTAGCGTGGAGGCGGGGACCGTGCTGGGGATTCTGGGCCGCACCGGCGCGGGAAAGTCCACCCTGGTAAAGATCCTGCCCCGCATGATCGATCCTCCCCCGGAGACGGTGCGCATCTTCGGCGTAGCCGTGGAGGAATGGAACCTGGACGCCCTGCGGGGGCTTTTCGGCGTCGCCCCCCAGGACAGCTACCTCTTTTCCGACTCCATACAGAACAACATAGCCTACGGCTCCGCCGAAGCCGTCCCGGCGGGGGAGCTGCGCCGCTGGGCGGAAAGCGCTGCCCTGGACCGGGACCTGGCGAATTTTTCGCAGGGCGCCGCTACGGTGATAGGCGAGCGGGGGCTGACCCTTTCCGGGGGGCAGAAACAGCGCGTCGCCATAGCCCGGGCCCTTGCCCTGGAACCGGAGATTCTCATCCTGGACGACGCCTTTTCCGCCGTGGACGCGGAGACGGAGCGGCGCATACTCCGGGGCGTCCTCGCGGAACGCCGGGGGCGGGGCGGGGCGGCGATCATCGTTTCGCACCGTATATCCACCCTGATGCACACCGACAGGGTGATAGTCCTGGAGGAGGGGCGGATCGGCGAGGAGGGCCCCCCGGCGCTGCTTGCCTCGGGCGGGGGCTTCTTCGCCCGCATGGCGGCGCTGCAGCAGCTTGAGGCGGGGGAGGGCGGCCATGTCTGATTACTTTGAAACCGATGAGGTGGTAAAGGGCTACGACCGCGTCATCTTCAGGCGTATCCTCTCCTATGTAAAGCCCTACCGGGCCCTCGCCCTGCTCATGCTCCTTGCCCTGGCCGTCTCCACCCTGGGGGAACTGCTCATCCCCGTCATGGAGCAGAAAGTCATAGACGAGGCTATTCTGGCCCGCTTCCTGGCCCTGCGCCCCGGCGGCCCCGGCGAATCGGGCGGCGCGGACGGCGCGGGCCTTTCCCCCCCGGCGGCGGCGGCCCTGGCCTCGCTCTCAGGCGGCGGGCGGGCTCTGGCCATAGGCGCCTGGGTCTTTGTCCCCCAGGACCGGGACAGCCGGATTCCGGGGCGCGTGGAGGAAGAGTTGCGGGAAGGGGGATTCCTCGACGGGGAGCCCTGGTACGCCTTTACCCTGCGCCCCGGCGATCCCGCCCTCGGCCTCCTTGAAGAAAGGCCGGAACTCTTCATCCGGGCGGCGGGGGCCGCAGCCATCAGGAACGGCGATCTCTACGCCCTTGCCCCCGGCGACATCATGAAGGTCCGGGGCAGGGACCTGGCCCGCATAGCGGCCATTGCCGCGGCGCTCATCGTCATCCTGGCGGCGGTCTTCGGCTTCACCTTCCTCCAGACCTGGACCACCAACCTCATAGGGCAGCGGGTTATGAAGGACATGAGGCTGGAACTCTTCAAAAAAACCGCCCGGCAAAGCACGGACTTCCTCTCCCGGCACCCCGTGGGAAGAATAGTAACCCGCCTCACCGGGGACGTGGAGACGATAAACGACTTCTTCACCTCCGTCCTCGTGGCTTTCCTCAAGGACATCTCCCTCATGGCAGGGGTGCTGATCACGCTCTTCCTCCTGGCCCCCGGCCTGGCCCTGGCAGCCCTCTGCACCATGCCGCCGGTCATGGTGGTAACGGCCATAAGCCGCGTCAAGGCCCGCGACGCCTTCAGAAGGCAGCGCACCGCGTCTTCACGGGTAAACTCCTACCTTTCCGAGCGCCTTTCCGGCATACAGGTGGTGCAGCTCTTCCGGGGCGAAGGCAAGAGCCGCCGGGAATTCGCCGAGCGGGACCGGGAACTCCTGGACGCCAACCTGGGGGAAATGTACGTCTTCGCCGTGTTCCGGCCCCTCGTGGAATGGTTCTCCACGGTAACCACCGCGGTGATCCTCACCGTGGGCGCCGCCCTGGTCCTGAAACTCTCCCTCTCCCTGGGGGTGCTGATCGCCTTCATCAACCTGGCGGGGATGTTCTACGGCCCGGTCATGGAAATAGCGGAAAAGTACACCATGCTCCAATCCGCCATGGCCGGCGGCGAGCGGGTCTTCGGGCTCCTCGACACGGAAGAATTCATCAAGGACGAGGGCAAGCAATCCCTGGCGGGAAAGATGCGGGGGGCCATAGACTTTGAGGACGTGCGCTTCTCCTACAAGGCCGGGGAGGAGGTGCTCCGGGGCCTTAGCTTCTCGGTAAAGCCCGGAGAGATGGCCGCCCTGGTGGGCTACACGGGCGCGGGGAAAACCACCATCACCAACGTACTGACCCGGCTCTGGGACCTCGATTCCGGGGAGATTCGCATAGACGGCGTGGCGCTGCGGGACCTGGGCCTGCCGGAACTCCGCCGCTCCGTGCTGCCCGTGCTGCAGGATGTCTTCCTCTTTTCCGGCGCCGTGGCGGACAACATCAGCCTGGGCCTGGACCTGAGCCGCCGGGAAATAGAAGACGCCGCCCGGGCGGTACACGCCCACGAATTCATAAGCCGCCTGCCGGAAGGCTACGACACCCGGCTCTCCGAAGGCGCCGCGAACATATCAAGCGGCCAGCGCCAACTCATCAGCTTCGCCCGCGTCATAGCCCACAACCCCGCCGTGGTCATCCTCGACGAAGCGACCAGCTCCATAGACACGGAAACCGAGGGCCTCATCCAGCTGGGAATGCAGCGCGTCCTGGCGGGCCGCACCTCCCTCGTCATAGCGCACCGCCTCTCCACCATACGCAACGCGGACCTCATCCTCGTACTCGCCGAAGGCCGCATCGCCGAATCGGGCCGCCACGAAGAACTCATCGCCAAAAACGGCCTCTACGCGCAGCTCTACCGCCTCCAGTACGACATATCATAGCGCGGATAACAAAGAGGAATGAGCAGAGGGAAGGGAATAAGAAGAAGGGCGCATCCCCGCCAGGGCGGGGACCGGGCTATGCGGGGCTCCGCTCCGCTCCGGCCCCAGCGCTTCGCGCCGGGTCTGCCCTTCGGGCACCCCTCCTATCCCTTGCGCAAGCCCGCCT
>JAISQV010000310.1 GCA_031273985.1 Spirochaetaceae bacterium
T
Organism: Spirochaetaceae bacterium; assembly: GCA_031273985.1. Taxonomy (GTDB): domain Bacteria; phylum Spirochaetota; class Spirochaetia; order Treponematales; family Breznakiellaceae; genus JAISQV01. Next base: position 2 of record JAISQV010000310.1, read on the forward strand.
CGGTACGGCAAATGGCGGTGGACCTGGGGATCAACCTGCATACGGTGAACAAAGCCTACGGCGTTTTGCAGGCCGAAGGCTTTGTGGAAATCTTCGGGCGCCGGGGGGTGCGGATAGCTCCGGCGGCGCCGCGCTACAACGAGGCTTTTCTGGCGGAGCTGCGGGGGCAGCTTCAGGCCCTGTACCGGGAGGCCCGGAGCCGGGGGGTGGAGGGGGAATTGTTCGAGGCCCTTCTGCAAGAGGCGCTGCGCACGGAGCCCTAAACAAAAGGAGGCAATAATGCAAATTCCGGTTTTATCCCTAGCAATAGCGAAAAAAAATACACCGCGCCTTAGGGCAGGAGGAATAAGATGATCCCGGTACTGTATATTCTGGTTTTTTTACTGATCCTGGGGCTTTTGTCCCATACCCCCTACGTAACCCGGAAGACCGAACTCTTCGGAGTAAGCATCCCCTCCCGGGCGGCGGACCACGAACAGTGCCGCCGCCTCCGGGCTTTCTACCGCGGCGGGATGCTCCTGGCCGGGGCGGGTCTGGCGGTTGCCGCCGCCCTGGGTTTCCGCCTTTGGGGGATAGGCAGAGCGGCGGGAGCCCTGGGATTCAGCGCCGCCCTGGGCGGCTGCGGCCTTGCGGGCTTTCTCCTCTACCTGGCCTGCCGCCGCAGGGCAAAACGGCTCAAGGACGAGATGGATTGGGGCGCCGGGGCGGAGGCGGAGCTTTTGGTGGTGGACACCGAATCCCCCCTGGGGGATACCCTGTCCCCGGCCTGGCTGCTGCTCTACCTCCTCATCCCCGTCCTTACCTCCATAGCCATAGGGCTGGCCTGGCCCTTCGCCGCCGATCCCCTTCCCCTGCATTACGACGCCCTGGGCAGGGTTGACCGGACGGCCCCGAAAACCATCGCCGCGGTCCTTTCCCTGCTCCTCGGCCAAGCCCTGGTTTTGCTTGTCTGCGCCGGGGCCTTTTTCGCGGTCCGCCACGGAAAACGGCAGATCGACGCGGCGGATGCCGAGGCTTCCCGGAGCCGGGAAAGGCGGTTCCGCCGGATCATGAGCGCCTCGGTGCTGTTCGGCGGGGCCCTGCTGGGGGCCTTTCTCGGGGGCCTTCAGGTCCTGACGCTCCTGGGCCTAAGCGCCCGCCTTATCAGCGCCTTAAGCCTGGCCCTGACCCTGAGTATCGCCCTGGGCGCCGCCCTCCTCTTTGCCCTCGTGGGCCAGGGGGGCAGCCGCCTGAGGGCCCCCGCCAAAGTCCGGCCTGGCGCGGCTAACCGCGACGACGACCGGCATTGGAAGCTGGGATGTTTTTACCGCAACGGCGAAGACCCGGCGGTGTTTGTGGAAAAACGCTTCGGGCTGGGCTATACCCTCAACTGGGCCCGGCCCGCGGCCTGGATCATCCTGGCCGCCCTCCTGCTCGTCATCACAGGAACCGTCCTTTTCATCGGGAGCGCTTGACATCAGGGCGGCAGCATTTACTACGCCCACTGGCCCCACACACCGGGCCGCCCGGCCATCCCAGTAGGCGCATCGCTAACTTACCTATCGGTAGGTATACACCCCAAGGCCCCTCACCCAGGCCGCCCGGCGCTCCCGGCAGGCGCACCGGCAACCTACCTATCGGTAGGTATACACCCAACAAGGACCCTCACCGGGCCGCCGGCACTCCCGGCAGGCGCACCGGCAACCTACCTACCGGTAGGTATACACCCCAAGGCCCCTCACTCAGGCCGCCCGGCGCTCCCGGCAGGCGCACCGGCAACCTACCTACCGATAGGTATACACCCAACAAGGACCCTCACCGGGCCGCCGGCCCTCCCGGCAGGTCTGCCCGCCGCAGGCGGGCTCTCCCGCGCAAGGGATAGGAGGGGTGCGGAGCAGCCACGGCGCAAAGCGCTGGGGCCGGAGCGGTAGCCTCCCCCGCGCAAGCGGGTTCTTGGGATGCGCCCCTCTTGTATTTTTCCTCACTTATGTCTTATCACTTATCTCTTATCACGTTGCGGCGGGCGCTTGACAGGGGCGCGGGTATTGCTATAATATCTACATTATTACTAAGTAATTGCGGCGCGTCCGGGACCGGCTGGTTTGGGGCGGCCTTATTTCTTCCAGAATTTTGAATTTTGGATACTATCTACAAGGAGCTTTTTATGGCACGTGCGGAAAGGATTACGGACCTCATAGGGAATACCCCTATTGTGCGGATCAACAAGATCAATGAAGGCGGGGCGGAGGTGTACGCCAAGCTTGAGTATTTCAATCCCCTTCATAGCGTGAAGGACCGCATCGCCCTGGCCCTTATCGAGACGGCGGAGCAGGACGGGCGCATCAAGCAGGGGACGGTGCTTATCGAGCCCACCAGCGGCAACACGGGTATAGGGCTGGCCTTTGTGGCGGCGGTGAAGGGTTACCGGATCATTCTGACGATGCCGGAAACCATGTCCATCGAGCGGCGGAAGCTGCTCAAGGCGCTGGGGGCGGAGCTGGAGCTGACCGAGGGCGCGAAGGGCATGAAGGGGGCCATTGCCAAGGCCGAAGAGCTGGCCGCGACTATTCCCAATTCGTTTATTCCCCAGCAGTTCAACAATCCCGCGAATCCGGCCATTCATGAGAGCACCACGGGCCCGGAGATATGGGACGATACGGACGGGAAGGTGGATATTCTGGTGGGCGGGGTCGGTACCGGCGGCACGGTGACCGGCGCGGGGAAATACCTCAAGTCCAAGAAGCCTGGGGTGAAGGTGGTGGCCGTGGAGCCCTCCGCTTCGCCGGTGCTTTCCGGGGGGCAGCCCGGCTCCCACAAGATTCAGGGTATAGGCGCCGGGTTTGTGCCCCAGGTCTACGATCCGGCGGTGATCGACGAGATTTACCAGACCGATGACGTGAAGGCGGGCAATACCGCCCGGGCGCTGGCAAAGCAGGAGGGTATCCTCGTGGGTATTTCCTCCGGTTCCGTGCTGGAAGCGGCGCTGACCCTTTCCAAGCGGCCCGAAAACAAGGGCAAAACCATTGTGGCGGTGCTGCCCGATACGGGGGAGCGTTACCTTTCCACCTGGCTCTGGGAAGAATAGCGGGATTTTTTACCGCCGGGGCGCATGAGGCGAGGCAAGGAAAGAACGCAGGAACACGGGTTCCTTTTCCTCCTCCCTTTCCTCTCTCCTTGCTTCGACTTTCACCCCGGCGGGTTTTTCTAAACGTGACCCACAAATTAAATCATAGTTGCATATCTTTTAGGAAGAATTTAACCACAGAAAAAGAGGAAGATAATTAACCACGAAGGGCACGAAGCACACGAAGAAAGAGGAAGAAGAGAATTAACCACGAACCACACCAACCTCACGAACAGGGGGACTTCACAAAACGAAAAATTTAACCACGAAGGGCACCAAGCACACGAAGAAAGAGGAAGAATTTAAACACGGAAAAAGAGGAAGATAATTAACCACGAAGGCGCACGAAGGCGGAGGAGAACCGCGGACTCCGGTCTTTTCCGGACTTAACATGATGAAAGAATCCGAATATCCAAGCCCTTCTTCTAACTCCACCCTCCACCCTGTTAAAAAGCCGGAGGCTTTTTAACACTCCCTTTCCCTACAGGACGCTTTGCAGAAACTGGCGGGTCCGGGGGTTTTCCGGCGCGGAAAAGATTTGCTCCGGGGGGCCTGATTCCAGAATGGCGCCCTCGTACATGAACACCACCCTGCTCGCCGCCTCCCGGGCAAAGCCCATTTCGTGGGTTACCACGAGCATGGTCATCCCCGCCTGGGCGAGGCTCCGCATGACGGAGAGGACCTCCCCCACAAGTTCCGGGTCCAGGGCGGAGGTGGGCTCGTCAAAGAGCATGATCCGGGGCTCCATGGCAAGGGCCCTGGCTATGGCCACCCGCTGCTGCTGGCCGCCCGAAAGCTGGGAGGGGTA
>JAISQV010000311.1 GCA_031273985.1 Spirochaetaceae bacterium
CTCCGCCACCTGGGCGCTGTTTTCGCCGTCCAGGTTCCCCGTGGGCTCATCGGCCAGGATCAGGTCCGGGGAGTTGATCATGGCCCTGGCCACGGCCACCCGCTGGCGCTCCCCGCCGGAAAGCTGGGAGGGGTAGTGGTGGAGCCGCCCCTCAAGGCCCACGCCGGAGAGGAGGGAGCGGGCATGATCCAGGGCGGCCTTCTTCTTCATCCCGGCAATGTAACCGGGGATCATGACATTCTCCAGGGCCGTGAAATCCTTGAGGAGGTAGTGAAACTGGAAGATGAAACCCACCCGGCTTCTCCGGTAGGCGGTAAGGTGGGCTTCGGAGAGGCCCGTGACCCCGGCGCCCGCCACGAGCACGATCCCGCTGTCGCAGCGGTCGAGGCCGCCCAGGATGTTGAGGAAGGTGCTCTTGCCGCTGCCGCTCCGGCCGGTAACCGCGGCGGTGGTTCCCGCCTCTATGCTGAAATCAACACCCCGGAGTATTTCCAGGGTCTCCCCCCCGGAGGGGAAGCTTTTGAAGAGGCCGTGAACTTCAACGAGGGGCATGGTGTTTCCTATTCATAACGTAAAACCTCGGCGGGATTGGTGCGGGATACCCGGAAGGAGGCGAACCAGGCGGCGGCCAGGGCGGAGAGGACCCCGAAAAGGAAGATGACGATCACTTCGCCGGGGATGATCCGGGAGGGTATCTCCTTGATGTAGAAGATGGCCGGGGAAAAGACGGCGAAGGATTCGGCGCCCCCCCCGGCGGCCCGGTTGATGAGGTCTATGATCCCGTTGACCACGCCCTCCAGGAAGGTGAAGCAGGCGGGGATGTTGCCGGCGATGAGGAGGCCGAGGATCAGCCCCCCCGTGGCGCCGGCCAGGCCTATGATGAGGCCGTCCCAGACGAAGATGAGGCGTACCGCCCCTTCGGAGGCCCCCACCGCCCGGAGGAGGCCTATTTCCTCCCGTTTTTCCAGAACCTGGCGGCGCTGGGCCTGGAATATGTTGAGCCCCACCACAATGAAGATCAGGCCCAGGAGAATGAACATCATGAGTTTTTCCGTCCTTAGGGCCCCGTAGAAGGCCCTGTTGTAGTCCCGCCAGGGGCGGCATTCCCCGGCCTTGCCCCCGGCGGTCAGGGCCGCGTACTGCTCCAGGCCCCGTATCTGTTCCAGGACCCGGCGGTCCTGCCAGCGGTTGGTCAGTTTGACGCCCAGGGAGAGGCTGTCGTCCCCGCCCAGGAGGGCCGCGGCGCTCTCCGTGTTGATGAAGCCCCAGCCCAGGTCGTACTCGTAGTAGCCTGTGCGGAAGATGCCGGTAACCCGGAAGCGGCTGTCCACAACCCCCGCGCCGTCCCCGTCCCCGCCGGCGGCGTTGAGGCGGTCCACAAAGCCGCTCCCGCTGATGGAGACCAGGTCCATCGTGTCGCCGGGACGGAGCCCCAGGCGCAGGGCCAGCTCGGCGCCGAGGATGATCGAGGCGGGATCCGCAAGGTCAAAGCCGCCGTCTCCGGGGGCAAACTCAAGCCTTTCCGCCATGCCCCGGTCCCGCTCCGGGGCGTCCGGGGGAAGCCCCCGGATCAGCGCCACCTGGGGTTCGTGGCGTTTCCCCCGGACCAGGGCCTGAAGTTCCCGGAAGGGGATCGCCGCCTTTACCAGGGGCAGTTCCCGGATGCTCTCCGCCAGGCGTTCCGCCGGGAGTTCTCCGCCGTTGCCGGGGCTGAGCCGCTCTATTCTGAGGTGGTAGGAAGAAACCTCCACGATGCTCTCGATGAAGCCCAACTGGAAGCCGTTCATGACGGCCATGATCACGATGAGGGCCAGGACGCCGGTGAGTATGCCCAGGGCGGCGAGGATCCCCGAAGGGGAGTTCCGGTTCCGGCGGCTCTTTGCGATATAGCGGGCGGCAATGAAGCCTATCCAGGCGGACCTCACCGCGCCTCCTCCCGGACGCGCTCCTCCGAAATTTTGCGGCCCTTTTCCCAGATTGCCCGGAGTATCACCCGGTTGTTCATGTAGAGTTCCTCAATCTCCCTATCCCCCTCCCGGCGGACCACCCGTTCCAGGACGCCCCGGTTGTAGTCGCGCTCGATGATCCGGTCTCCGGCGTCATTATACTCGTACTCCGTGCGGCGTTCATCCTCACCGTCGGACCATCGTATCGATTCGAGGCGGCTCCCCGCCCAGGTGTTGATCAGCTCCCCGGTAACTTCCCCCTCCTGGTTTTTGCGGGTCTCCGTAAGCACCCGGCCCTGGGTATCTGTGGTGTACAGGACGCTGGCCCCCGGCTCAGCGATTATGTTGTCAAAGTGCTCGGAACTGAGGGCGCTTTGGGGGTTTTCAAAGGCGATGGACCGGGTGGCCTGGTCCAGGCGGTGGGAAAAGCTGAGCCGCAGCGGGTCCACCGTGTCCCCCCGGTGGTAGCGCCGCTCCACCGCCCGGAGGGAGAGGGCGCGGTTGTAGTAGAAGTAATCGGTGCAGTAGGGTTCGAGGTCCCCGGCGGCGCGGCTCTCCGTAGCGGGACTCTCCTCGGCGGGACCTTCCTCGGCGGGACCTTCCTCGGAGAGACCTTCCTCGGAGAGACCTTCCCCGGAGAGACCTTCCTCGGCTCCGTCCTCCGCCGGCTCAGGCGCGGCCTGGGGAGGGGGCCGTATCCAGGTGTCCGCGCGGATCAGGACCTTCCCCGCATAGGTAAAGCGGGTAATGCGCTCTTCGCGATCCGCCTCGAAGCGGCGCTCCTCGCTGATGAAGCCCTCGGCATTGTAGATTTCTATGTAGCCGCCGTAATCCGTTGAATCGGCTTCCTCCTCCCCCTCCGCCGCCTCTGAATCCTCCGCCGCTCCCCGCTCCGGGGCTTTGGGCCAGTGGAGGGGGTTGGTGTTAAAAGCGGCGCTGAGCCGGGTTCCCCGGTCATCCCGGAAGACCCAGAGCCGGCGGGACTCCTGGCCCTTTTCCCAGAGAACCCGGATCTCTATGGAAAAACCTTCTTCCAGGCTGTCCAGGAGCAGGGCGGGGGTCTCCTCCGGGGAGGCATCGCTGATCGAGAGGGCGTAGTCCTCCCTGAGGGCCAGGGCGGAGCTGAGGGGCTCCAGAGCCATGCCGGAGGCGTTGGACCGATACCAGCGCGTCTCCGCGAAGCCGGGGGAGAGGAAGGCCAGAAAGCCGAGGCAGAACCAGAGGCTCCGGGAGGGCTTAGGCAAGACCGACAAATTCCCCGGCGTAGGCGCCCGCGTCAAAGGGGCGGATGTCGCCGTAGGCTTCGCCGCAGGCCGCGTAGATCACCGGCAGGCTGAGGGTTTTGGCCAGGGAGAATACCACGCCGCCCCGGGCGGTGGAGTCGGTCTTGGTGAGAATGACCCCGTCGAGCTTCACCGCCCCGTGAAATATTTCCGCCTGGGCCAGGGCGTTGCGCCCTGTGGTGGCGTCCAGCACCAGCCACTTGATATAGGCAGCCTCCCCGGCCCTGGTCGCTATTACCCGGTCTATCTTCTTGAGCTCCTCCACCAGGGCTGTTTTGGTGTGCATACGCCCCGCCGTGTCGGCCACGATGAGGTCCCCGCCGCCGGCCTGGGCCGCTTCCAGGGCGTCGTAGACCACCGCCGC
>JAISQV010000318.1 GCA_031273985.1 Spirochaetaceae bacterium
AAGCATCAGCAAGGACGAAATAGAACGTGCGCGGCTGATGAGCGAGTACAAGTACGAGGTGGATTTGCAGAGCCGGGTCGTGGAAGCCCGGCGGGAGGGCGAACGGAGGGGTGAACGGAGGGGTGAACGGAAAGGAGAACTAAAAGGCGAACGGAAGAAAGCAATAGAAGTGGCGAGAGCGCTGAAGGAAATGGGGGACCCCATTGAAAAAATAGCCCGTGCCAGCGGCCTTTCCCCCGATGAGATTGCGGCATTGTAAGCCCCGCCCTTACCGGGCAATCCCCCGGAGGCCCCCCGCGTGGGCGGGCTCTTGGGTATTAGCCCCCCCCGAATAAAGCCTTTGTGCAGCGTTTAGGCTGCTAGCCCAGGGGCCCCAGGTCGGAGCCGGCGGGAAGGCTCAGGGGGATGGGAGCGCCGCCGGGATCGCCGGGCCAGGCGCCGCGGTAGAACTGGCGGGCCAGGGCTTCCAGCAAAGCCAGGGAATTTTCTATGGCGGGAAGGGCGGCGGCGCAGTTACCCGCAGCCCAGCCGCTGGGGTACTCCCGCTCGTACCAGGCAAGGATCAGCCGTATGCCGCCGGTACTGCCGCCGTAGAGCCCAAGCTCCGCGGCGCCGGGGGAAGCGGGCGGAAGCGCCGGGAGACCCGCGCCGGAGAAGGCGGCGTAGGCGGCGGCGCGTTCCTCCTGGTAATCCGTCCAGGCCTGGAGCCGCCCCGCCTGATTCAGGGCGGCGTAGTCCGGCCACGCGTTGCCCCAGTAGCGGTCCGCCCGCTTTTGGCCCCCCGCCTCGTAGACATAGGGGTTTACCCCGCAAAAGGGAATGCCCTTTATGAAACCCCTGCCCAGGGGAGGATCCTCAAACTTTCCGGTGGATTCATCGTAGCCGCAGGCGGCCAGCATGAGGGCCAGGTCGTCGCGGAGGGGGGCCAGGTCTATGAACACCTCCGGCTCTTCAAGGGAAGCCAGGGAGCCAAGAACATCCCCCCAGGGATCCCCTGGGGAGGCAAAGAGCGCCGGGGCTATGACCACCGCCGGGGAGTAAGCCCCCGCGCCGGGCTCCGTTCCCAGGCCCTTAGCGGCAGGCAATGCTTCGGGGGTAAAGAAGCCGCCGCAGCCGGCCAGAACCAGCGCCAGGGCCGGGAGGAAGCGCCCCTTGCCCTGCATAACTCCGGCCTGCTGCGGGGCCCTATTCCAGAGCCAGGCCCGGCGCGACATCGATTACGGTACCGGCCTGGTAGAAGACGCCCAGGTAAAACTCACGGGCCAGGGACTCCAGGCGGACCAGAGCGGCTGCAATAATATCATAGTCATCGTCATTGCCGTTGCTCCAATCGGCGGTGTATGAATTTCTATAATAATCAAGAATGCGGATCATCCCTCTGAGGCTTTTCCTGTACCCGCCGTAGACGGATGTAGCGAGCGGCTCACCGGGATCACTCCGCTGTAGGGGGGCGATATCCGGCAAATACCACGGGGGAGTGTCGCCGGCGGGGTCGGGGGCCAGGGGGAATGACCAGGCGCTGGTATCTTTTCCCACAAAGGCAGCGTATGCCACCCAGCGGTCTGCCTTTCCATTGGTATAGCGCATGAAATCACCGGCTGCGCCGGCAGGCGTACTCCAGGCAGTATCCCACGCGTCATCCCAGTAGCGGTCGACCTTCTTTTGACCCGAAACTTCGTACACAAAGGGATTGGCGCCTTTGAACGTAAGGTTTGAGCCGCTTAATGTCTTGTTACTATCGGGAGGGGAATCAAACAGCGCATTCTCTATATGAGCAACCTTATCATTGACCGTTGCAAGCGCGCTGTAACCTGTCATATCCATGCCACAGGCCGCCAGTATGTCTTCCATATCCTTCCGCAGAGGCTCCGTATCGATGATTACCGCAGCCTGGGACACCGGATCGCCGGGAGGTAAACCGTTGTCCACGTCCACGGTTTTAATGCCCCTGGCCGCGCTCAACACTGCTTCCAGGTCGAGGCTCAGGGCGGGGCGCTTGACCACAGGACCCTCGGGCTCATATGACCGGGCCGCAAAAAAGGCATCGCAGGAAAGGACAAGGGCCGTAAAAAAACCGGCCAGGACAAGACCCGCACAAAGGCCCGCGGGGGCCCTTCTCTTGCTCATGGATAACTCCTTGCAAAAATATGCCCCCGGCGCCTTGCCGCGCCGAAGGCCGCCCCGCCGCCGGCAGGGTTATGCCAGCCTAGTTGGGGAACCAGCCCAACTCGCTGCCGGTGCGGTCAAACACAAAGTTCAAGACCCCCGAAGTAACACCAGCCGTCATATCCATCTGGGTCCAGTTGCTGTTGGGACCCTGACCATACCAGTCATCCCACAGGGGCCAGTAGACACGGGCATAATAGAGCCTGTTGCCGGGCACCTTGAAGGTTATGGAATCCCCCGCATAGAAGATGCCGGTATTCTTGTACACGATGTACTTGTTATTCACCGTGCCATCGGTATGCCTGGGTATGGGCTGGGCGCTGTTGCTGTTACCTGGCGCGGCGCCGCCCGCATAGACAAGGTTTATCTGGGCTATGGACGCGGCGCTGGGGTACCCCACATGGGCAAATATCACGCTTACCGCCGTGGCCTCCTCCACATTGCTGTTGTAAAGGTCCACGTAGATGTCCCGGAACGTACCATTGGCAAGGTAGTAAGTCCCCACGGTGGTAGTGTTCACCGCATCGCTGAATATTGTGTTGCCCCAGGTAACCGTGAGGGTGTAGTTCCCCGCCGCTATGCTCTGGCTGACAAGGGCATACTCGCCGGCCCTCAAACCAAGGGAGCCGTCGAGCGTACCGCCCTCGGTATTGTTGGCCGTGCCCCTCACGACGGCCGCAGAGCCGGACTTCAGGACAATCTTGAATATCCTCGCGGGAAGAACGGGGCGCAGGGTTCCCGCGGCGCTGCGGCGTTCATAGTCGTCGTAGTTGTTGTATATCCTGATCTGGGCAGTGCCGGTCCCGGTCTCCGTTCCCGTGTCGGAATTGTTGGTGACGGTAATCGTGCTTATCTTCTGATTCTCGATGTTCACCTGCCGCTCCACATAGACATTGCCCGAAGTGGAAGAACTGGAGATATACGCCCGCACCACATACGTGTACCCCCCGCTGTTGGGGGCAGGGAGAATCAAAGATGCGTTAGTCCCCGGCGTAATGATGGTGGCGGCTTCCTGCCACGCCGAGACCAGACTCATGTTGAGGTAAGCAACCTTATTTATCGTGGAACTCGAGTCGTTTATGATGCGCAGGGTGCCGTAACCATCGGGCGGCTCGTCGGTGTCCATGGCGTCGGTGTATTCCACCGTGGTGATCTGGCCGGGCCTTATGGTCCGGGAGACGGCGCGGCTGTAAGTATCCTTGGTAATGATCTTGAAGCGGAAGGCATAGTTGCCCGAAGTAACCACCAGGTCCGGGTCGCTCACACCCTGAGGCTCTATGGTATGGGTCGCGTTGGGAATGTCCAAATCTATCCATGCGGAGCCGTTGTTGTACTGCACCTTGTTTATCACAGCCCTGGCGGAACTGTTGACCACGTGGAGCCAGCCCTCGTTCTCCCCTATCTGGGTGGGGTCCGTGTTCTCACCGGCGGCGTCACCGGGAACGGGGGACCAACTCGTGGCGAGGGAATAAGCTCCCGTCCTGGTCTTGTAGAAGTACATATAGGAGATCTGCCCCGCAGCGATGGTTGCGGTCTTTGGCCCCGCGGAACCCGCGCCGTTCCTGGTATAGGCCGCCGTAACAGCCCAGTCGCCGCCGCCGAGCAATATCGATTTCTGGTCCCTGCTGGCCGGTCCCGGCGTCATGCTGTAAGCGGGCGGGCTGCCGGCAAATTGCCGCGTAAAGACAGCGCTGTCTATGCCGGCATCGGGGGCAAGGTTCTTGAGGATCAGAAGGCCCAGCACGCCCCGGTTGGCATCGGTCAGGGCGCCGGGACTGGAGCCTTCCGCGTCACCTGTTACCGTAGTGCCGCCGGCGTCACTCGCATAGTCCCCCGGATAGGTATCGCCGGCGCTCAGCACATAATCCGGTCCGCCGTTCCAGTAAAAGTACAGATAGTTCAGCCTGCCGGCGAGGCCGTAGGGAACAATGGTCTTGACCGCCGTTAGCTGCTTGCCGGCGCCGCCGTGGTTGTAGTTAACCCTTACCTGCCAGACGCCGGCCTTGAGGATCATGGACCTGTCGCTGCGGGCGCTGATCGCCACGGCGGCCATACCATACTGGCGGTTCGGGTTTGTGCCGGTTACTTCAACGGTACTTATCGCAATGTTGGAGCTAAGATTCCTTATTACGAGAATCCCGTACTCCTCCCGGTTGGCATTCCACCAGTTATTGCCCGTATCCACGGCAGCATTCTCGTTGGTGGTTTCCCCCTCGCCTTTTACCTCCTCCCCGCCGCCGCTTCCGCCGTTGGGATCATCGTTCTGGTGGCCGGCCGGGGGCGTCTGGTCTGTCCCAAGTTGATAAGCCGTTCCGTCGTACCAAATGTAGACATAGTTTACCCTGTTGGTGAGGCCCAGGGGCGCAATGGTTTTGTAGGCGATCCGCTCGTATGACTGCTGCCCGGCGCTGATCCGCGCGCTTATCTTCCACGGGCCCTTGCGCAGAATGATGGACCTCTCCCCGCGGGGGTCAAGGGCTTCCATAACAAAGGAAACCGAAGGATCCGCCACAAATTCGAAGCTTAGGCTGTCCACCCTGGCTGCATAACTCAGATTCTTCACCGTCAGTATGCCCAGGCTGCCGCGGCGGCCTTCCGCGTCCCACCAGGCGCTTCCGCTGTTTATGCCCTCATTCTCGTTGGTGTACTCCCCCTCGCCGCCCAGGTCCGCCCCGGAACCGGCGCCGGTCTCGGCGGCCCCGCCCGCGTTAAAGTCATCGGCATCCAGCGGGGGCGTCCACGCGGCGGTATCCGCCTCGCCGGTAAGGTGCCACTTGCCGTCCGGCGCTGCGCCCCGGTAAAAGTAGAGGTGATTTATATAGTTGGCGTCTCCGGCGCTGATAACGATATAGTTTTCCAGCACGCCGCCCGCGCAGGAGGGGTCGTTGGGATCGATCCAGAGGGCCCTGACCTTCCATGCGCCGGACCGGAGGATCACCGACTTGATAAGCCCCTTGTCCGGGCCGGGGTTCATCTCCCAATGGGCGTCCCAGGTGATACCGCCGTCACTGCTATGGTCAAAGACCACTTTCAAAAGCGGCTTGGTCCGGCTCATGTTGTGGACCCACACAATACCGTAATTGTTCCGCAGGGTGGCCGGCAGTTTGTGCCGGGGCGCGCCGTCTCTGGAAACATCCCCCTCTTCCGGCCCGCTCACGGAATCGCCGTCCCCGTTTTCGCCGCTATTCTCGTTATCCTGATAATAATTGAGGTCTACGTTGACATACACATCCCCGGACTCGCCGGAAGCGGCATAGGCGCCGTCTTTGTTAACATAAAAATACACATATTCAACCCTGCCGCTCAGCAGGGCCTTGCTAAGGCTCCTTTCCCTGCCCTCGCCGCTTTCCACCCAGTGCAGGGTGATCGTATAGGGATCGGGCCAGGAGGGGTTCAACACAAGGGAGCGCTCCCCTCCGGCGGACAGGGACAGGGCCGCATCCACATCATCGCCCCGGTTATCCACGCCGGTAACGTGGAACTCCACGGGAATGGCCTTATCCCCGCCTGTAAGATTCTTGAAGACCAGGGCCCCCACGCCCGCGCCGGGGTGGGTGTTGGGATCATCGGGCCCAGAGACGGTCCCCGGCCTGTCGTCTTCGCCGGGCTTTATGGTAACATCCACATCGCCGGAAATGGTTGTATGCACCTCCAGGGGAAAGCCCATCGGGTTAATGCATGAGGACAGAAGCGCCCCCAGAACAAAGATACCCGTCACAAGGACAGCGCCGGGCACACGAAGCTGCTTGTTCATAACCAGATTCCTGTGTTCATTTTGACATTTATATATTTTCATACTTAAAGGTATCCTGCAGATTCCGCCAAAACAAACGAGACGCATGGATTCCGTATATTCGCAGGAAAAATACAGCAGGAATCGAAAAAAACTCCACCATGGGGCGCAAAGGCTTGACGCCGGCTTTCTGTAATTTCAAGGCAGCATATAGTCTGCGATTAAACTGTGAGCAAGACGAAGAGAATATTAACCACGGACAACACAGAATGCACTGTCAACAAGTTAAGCGGAGGGAAAACCGGAACGGTCCGCGGATTTACGCGGATTTTTCATTCCAAAAGCTTCTTAACCGGTGAAAATCCGTGGAGAAAATTTCTTGACTTGTTGACCATGCTACAAAATGCATAAAAAACACTATACTTGACAAAAAATAACTGTTTAATTAAAGTAAAATTGTGGATAATGTTGTAGACAAGATAAAGGCCATTAAAGAATCTATTCTTAAATATGTGCCGGCAAAATACATTTATTTGTTTGGTTCATATGCCTATGGAAACCCGACTGAAAAAAGTGATATAGATATATATACCGTAATCCCGGATAATGTACCCGATATATCCCAAATTTATGGAAAAATTATTGGTGATTTAGGCGACAAGAAAATATATTTCATTGATTTATTGTTGAGCCGGGAGAGTGATTTTGCTGAAAGAAAATTAGACTTCAACCTTGAAAAGACAATCGTGCAAAAAGGAAAATTACTATATGAACGATAAAGAAGTTGCAGAATGGTTTGAGTTCGCCGATGATGATTTTGAATCAGCAAAAATTTTGAACGGATCTGCCCGTAGACCTCATGAAATAATTTGCTATCATTGTGCTCAGGCTGTTGAAAAATATACGAACCAAACTTGAAAACTGATGACGAACCCAAGAACTCGCCTGTCGGCTCGGGCTGCGCAATGGCTGGGTCATTCGAGCCTACAAAAATACGCCCCCGGCGCTTAGAGCGCCGGGGGCCGCCCGCCAGGAGGCGGGGAGAGAATCAGGCCGGCAAGGAAGCGCTTAGGCCCGGGCTTCCCTGCGGGGAGCGCCTGCGTCTTCACTCCAGTCATTCCGCCGCTTGCGCCGCCGAATGAAGGTGTACAGGTGATACGTGCTCACCAGCGCGGTCAGTACAAAACTCGCTATGGAGTACCACACCAGTATCTCGGTTTTCAGGTACGCATCCGGTATGGAGCGGATCATGCCCTGGGCGATCAGCAGCACCGAGGCCGAGCTAACCGCATAGATGATGATAAGCAGGCTGATAATCGTCGCAATGGTATTCCGCTGTCTTATCCATTCCCCAAACTTCATGATCCCCTTCCTTTTACGGCGGTAACAAAACCCGCCTGGGTTTTGTTACCGCCGCCTTTCTTTAGTGCGTACCGGCCTTCTGTTTGGAGAAGTCAAAGTACGGCAAGTGGAACATATAGATGTACACATTGAGCACGCCGTTCTGATCTATCCTGTGCCACTGGGTCCTGAGGTTAATGCTGAACCATTCCTGGAGGCTGGTAGCCTTGTACCACACGCCGACAGCATCGTCATTTTTTCTCATCCGCGCCCTGACCCAGTACACCGTGTCGTCCCTGAGGGTGACCGTAGCATAGTCACCCTGCCGGGCCAGAGCCTGGCCGTTGCCGCTACCGCTCCATGTCCCGATGCTTCCGTAGGCGGAATCC
Organism: Spirochaetaceae bacterium; assembly: GCA_031273985.1. Classification (GTDB taxonomy): domain Bacteria; phylum Spirochaetota; class Spirochaetia; order Treponematales; family Breznakiellaceae; genus JAISQV01. The sequence continues at coordinate 7,630 of JAISQV010000318.1, forward strand.
CATACATGGTTTCCCGGATAATGGGCCGCCGTGTCTGCCAGACCAGCCGGGTTATAGTAACTCGAATTAAGATGGGTGTTTGAGAGAGTTCTAACCTGCTGCCCGTGTTGGGGACTCGCTATCCTCAGCACTGCATAGTTCTGGGTCTCGGTGTCGTATTCTATGGGCAGGGTGCTTCCGATGTGGAATACGCCCGTTCCGCTGCTGGCCGAATCGCCCCGCTCGTGAGCGGTCCACCAGGTGTCGGTCTGGCCGAGCAGATCGTTGGCATGCCTCAAAACACCGACCGGGCCGGGGCTTCCGCCCTGATTAAATGCGTCGGGCCTGCGTATGACCTCTATTGCGTCAATGGTCCAGCCGTGCTCGGTGCTTGTAGCCGGCGTTTTACCGTCGTACAGGAACCGTACCGTGACCAAACCGCCGGTGATGCTGATGTTGAAATCTCTGACGAAGTCTACTCCATCCGCTATTCCCGAAGTGATGGTTGCCCTTATCGTGATAGTGCCGCTGTTGTTGGCGGTAAGGGTACCCCCGCTGGTTATAGTTGCGTTTCCTGAAACAAGGCTCCAGGTTATATCCTTATTGGTAGCGTCGGTCGGTTGGACAACCGGCTGTAGCGTATGGGTCCCCGCCGGCAATGTCGTGGGTATGCCGTGGATATGCGTCACGTCTACATGACCCATTGGTGGCTGATCATCTGCGAGTACATTCACTTGGACGAACTGAGTATAGTCCTGCCCCGGGCCTCTCCCATCCCTCACTGTCATCCAGACCGTCACATAACCGAAAGTATTCGCCGTGATCGTTGCTTCAGTAGTTGAACCGCCCAGTGTTACTACATTAGTGTTGGATTCAGCGCCTTTTGACAGTACTATGCCGTTACTCCTGTTCGTCGCATTGGACGGCACGATGTATCCGGTGGCTGTGGTTTCAAGGCTCGTCCCACGGAGGGTGAGCACATCATCTATTCGCATCTGGGCCGGGAGGTTGATGATACTGGTTACCGGAATAAAGCTCGCCGGCGGAGGCAGAACCTCATCGACGTGTTCCTGCTTGATAACCAGATCGATTGTCCGGTCATAGAGCAACCTGCTCACTCCGCCGGTCGTCTCGTCCCCCCCAGGTACGAGGACTACGCGGGTATTATCATCCCGTTCCACAACTACCGAGATTGAGTATCTACGGCCGCTGATGAGGGGGACCGAATCTGTACCATAAAACGTATAGGCGGCTGTGCTACTTCCCTCAATGTCGCCCGCAGGCACAAAGGATAGGCTCTCCGCCCCGGCCTCATTGCCGGTTGTGACGTCCTTTATCAATATACCTGTTACCAGGGCGTTGCTATTGTTCGTGATGCGAATGGTACCTGAATGTGTTTTAAGGCTCTCGATGACCGCATCGGTAACCACGAGGGTAACAGCCTTCCGGTACAGGATAAGGTTGGACCATGAGGCCCTGATTACACCTTCCCTGGTTGACAGGAGGAGTTCCGCGGTGTAGCGGGCGCCGTTCGTTATCCGCAGGCCTTGCGGGTCGTCTATGAGCGTTACATTGGCGCTATAGTTGTTACCCCCGGTCGCGGCATTCGAGCTGACAGCCCCGGCGGGATCAAACTCTAACGAGCCGATGGTCCTCATGGTGCTGCCGGTGCTGACCACCAAAGACTGTATCGTAACTTCGGAATTGACGGTGCAGTCGTTGATCAGGCGGATGATCCCCCCGTCCAGCGGAATATCGACGCCGCCTTCGGTAACCCAGGAATCGTCAAAGGTAACGGTAGTTACCTTCCTGGGGTTTACCGTGGTCTTGTAGACCCTTGAGAGCTTCCATTCGTTCCCGTCAGAGACGGTGAACTGCAGCGACTTGCTGCTGCCTGTCGCCACAATGTACTGGGCTTCGTTGCCGCCGGGTACCTGGGTGGTGTACGTAGCATCGTTCCAGTTTGTCTCCTCAATCCACCACTTTGTCGATTTGTTGATGATCCGCAGCATCCCCTCGTATTCGCCGAGGGAGTCCTCCGGGTTTTCATTATCCGAGGCGACATCGCCGGCCTCGGGAGGCCAGGTGGTTGTCAGGTCATAGGAGTTTGCCCCGGCGGTGGTTCTATAGAAGTACGCATAGAGGGTCCTCTGCGCGTTGCTCTGGTTGGCAATGGTGATGATGTTCCTTTCGGGGGTTTCACCCTCCACGGCGTCCCTGATCCATTCCAGCGTGGTAGGCCAACTGCCGGGCTCAAGGAAGAAGAGGCCCTGGTCCTTCGCGTTTACCGGCACCACAAAGCCCAAATCACCGAACTGCTCGGCGCTTATGGTAACATTTTTGGTCAGGTTCTTGATAATGAGCGGGACCGCCTCTGCTTCAGTGGGCGGTTCCGGCGGGTACTCCGTGTCCTCCGAATCGGGAGTCTTGCTCATCAATTCATTTTCGACAAGGACGAGCTTGTCGCCCGCCGCGCGGTAGAGGTGGAGGGTATAGGTTGCGCCGGCCCTGGGCATTTGCAGCTTTGTGGTGATCGTGCCGTTCAACTGAGCCTCTGTATAAACAGGCATTGGCAGCCGGTCCGGATTTGGAACATAGTCGATTTGAACGGTATATTCTTTTACGCTCGGCTGGTGGTACGACGCATAGCTGGACGCATGAAGGGGCCTGTTGTCTATCACCTGGGTGGGATAGGCATCGGGGCCGTCCTCCCGGCTGATCGTCATTTGTTCCACGTCAACGCTGTTGGTATGGTTGATAACCCACAGGATCGCATAGTCCACGCTCTTTATGTCTATCTGGCCGCTAACTTCCGTACTGAGTTTGAACTCAATGGGAAGCCCCACAGGGTTTAGACAGGACGAGAGCATCGTCCCCAGGGCAAGAAAACCCGCCAAAAGCGCGGGACCAAGCGTAAGCGTCTGCTTTTTCATAACAACATCCTCAAGTTTATTTAAACATTTATTCAATTTCACATTCATAATTTCGATCATGCGACTCCAATATAGCATGGGTGGCAAGAAAAAACCATAATTCCGTTAAATTATTACAAGATATTCGCAAAAAGGGCAAGAGGTGCGGGGGAAGGTGAGGGAGGAGGGGGCCAAGCCCCCTAAGAACCCGCTTGCGCCGCGGCCCCGCAACGCCCCGTTGGGCCGGGACGGGGAAGCATTTTTCCGTTTTTTTCCCGCTTCATTGAAGCAAATCCGGGGACATTCACCTAATAGCTGGTGGAGGTTACCGCTTATGCAGAAAACCGCTCAAAACAGGCCCCCGCAAGCCCCGGAAGACCCCAGGCGGCGTATTGCCTGGCACCCAGCCTTCTTCGGCGCCCTCGAACTCGCCCTCAGCGACTACAGCCACATCCTCAGCTTCCGGTTCGAGCACCAGCTCAACCGCTCCCCGCTCCGCATCGACGCCATCATCACCCTCAAGACACGCCGCAACCCCATCAAGACAGGCATCGCCGCACTCTTC
>JAISQV010000054.1 GCA_031273985.1 Spirochaetaceae bacterium
AACATCCCGAAGGAGGCGCAGCCGGGGGAAAGCAGCACGGCGCTGCCGGGTCTGGCCGATTCCAGGGCGCTGAGGACCGCCGCGTCCAGATCGTCCAGGGGGCCCCGGCAGGGGACGGCGGCGGACTCAAAGGCCCCCCGCAGCCTGTCGCTGCCCGTCCCGGCGAGGAGTACCGGCGGGGCAAGCCGCCCGGCGAGGAAGGCCGCCGCCGCCGCATTCACAAGGGGCGAAAAGTCCAGGTTCTTGTCCGCGCCGCCGGTAACGAGGACCAGGGGCCCCGGAAAGGCTTCAATCGCCGCGGCGGCGGCTTCGGGGATCGTGGCGGCGGTGTCGTTGTAGAACTTTACCCCGGCCTTTTCATAAAAGAATTCCAGGCGGTGCTCTATGCCGGGGTAGCGGCCCAGGCTTTCCGCCGTAAAGTCCGGGGGGAGCCCCAGGTCCGTCAGGGCCAGGGCCGCGGCAAGGATGTTCCGCCGCTGGGCGGGGCCGGGCACGAGAAGCTCCCGCGGGCTGGCCCGCAGCGCGTTTTGGCCGGGCCCCAGCCGGACCATGCCCTCCCCGTCTTCAAGCCAGGCTCCGGGGCGGTCCGGCGGCAGGGGGGCCTCCGCGCAGGGGAGGGGCCGGGCGGCGGTCTCCGCGAGGAAGCTCCGGCCCCAGGCATCGTCAAAGGCGATGGTGGCGTCCCCCCGGTCCTGGCCCCGGTAAATGATCCGCTTGTCCGCCACGTAGGCTTCCATGGAGCCGTAACGGTCCAGGTGATCCGGCAGAATCGCCGTAATCACCGCCGTCCGGGGCTTGAGCAGCGGCGCTCCTGCGGCGTTCAGCCGGCCCCGGAGGTCCCCGAGCTGCCAACTGGACAGCTCCAGCACCACGTCGTCATCGCCGCGCAGCCCGTCAAGGAAGCCCAGGGGGGACACGGTGATGTTCCCGCCGAGAAAGGCCCTTCCGGGGAGCAGCGCCCCCTCGCGGGCCCGGCGGAGCGCATGGTGAATGGCCGAGGCTGTGCCGGATTTGCCCTTGGAGCCGGTTACCGCAATGAGCCGCGCCGGGTTGGCCGCAAGAAAGAGGGAAATGTCCGTTTCAACCCGCCGGGCCAGGGCCAGATAGGGGGAGTCCGGCGGGACCCCGGGGTTTTTGATCACCATGTCGGCCCCGCTGAAGTCCCCCTCCTCGTGGCGGCCCAGGACATAACGGGGGAAGACTCCCGATTCTTCCAGTTTTTCCATGGAGGGGGCCAGGACCGCCTCGCCCCGGAGGTCCGTTACCGTAACGTCCGCCCCCTTCCCCGCCAGGTAGCGGGCCGACTCAAGGCCCCCGCCGTGGAGCCCCAGGCCCATGACCGTTACCCGCATACCCCGTATATCCCTGTTCTCCGGCATGATCCCCCGCCTTTCGATTTGTAATAATACCCGGAATGGCGGGGCGCGTTAAGCGGAGGGAAAACTAAAACAGTCCGCGGATTTACACGGATTACACAGATTTTCGTTCCAAAAACCTTCTTAATTGGTAAAAATCCGTGAAAATCTGTGGACAAATTTTTATATGCGCTGACCCCTGGCGGGGGATCCCCTCCCGGCGGGCTCTTCCGCGCAAGGGATAGGAGCGGAAATCTTTTTTTGCCGCTGGACGGCAAAAAAAATTGCAGCGGATAGCCCGGTCCCCGGCGCCTTCCCCGCGCAAGCGGGTTCTTCGCCGGGGATGCGCCCCTCTTGCTCCCTCCTAACTTCTCCCTCTTCTCTCCTAACTTCCTTGCGCATTGCCCAGCCTGGGGCCTTCCGGTATAGTGTAGCCATGGGAAGTTTTGGAGCGGCCCTGGGGCAGGCCGAGATCGGCTCCCCTCGGGATGCGCTGGACGAACTGGGAAGGCCGGTGAATTTCGGCTGGGCCCGCCGGCCTCTCTGGAACTACGACCCGCTGCTTCTGCGTTCCCCCGCCCGGCGCGTCAGCGCATCGGACCGCTATCTTATCCAGATGCCGGGCTGCATCATGACGCTGCAGGTCAGCGACAGCGGCATCACGGGCTATGTGGGGATAACGATTATCTCGCTGAAGGACAAGACCCGCTCCAGCCAGACCTACACGATTCCCTTTCCCCTGGGCGCGATGGAGCTCCCCGGCTCCAGCGAAACGGGGCGGGTGCGTATACAGACGAAGCATTATCTTCTGGATTTCAGCGCCATGGAAGGCGGGGCCCGTATTATCCGGGCGGATTTTCCGAAATTCGGGCGGCATCGTTTTCTCCGGGGCGAGCTGGTCCTCAATCCGCCGCCGGAGGCGGAGTCGCTGGTGACGCATATGCCCTGGCGCCGGGGGAAAAACGCCTTTGCCCTGCTGCGGCGTTCCCCCTGCTATGCCGTGGAGGGGATCATGCAATTCGGCGGCCAGGAGCTTCTTTTTCCCCAGGGAAAGAGCTGGGGCCTCTACGAGTGGCGCCGGGAGGTGAGGCCGCCCTCGGACCTGCACTTTTGGGCCGGCGCGTCCGGCGCTTCCGGAGGGGTCAATATGGGCTTCACCGTGGGCTACGGAAATGCCGATGCCGGGGCGGGCACGGAAAACGCCGTCTTTGTGGAGGGCAAGATACACAAGCTCGATCAGGTGACGTTTCATATTTCCACGGACGGCTGGGCAAAGCCCTGGCGTTTCACCTCCAACGACGGCCGCCTGGAAATGACCTTTAGCCCCTGCCAGGAGCGCATAGAGCGAAAGACCATGTTCTTTCATTCTATATATAGGAGGCAGCTTTTCGGCTCCTTTGCCGGGAGGGTCATTCTGGACGACGGCAAGGCCCTGGAATTCAGCGATCTTTTCGGGATGACCGAGCGGAGCAAATCTGTCAACTGAGTCACCGGCGGTTCACAGGGCCGGCGCATATAATTTTTAATTACCTTGAAATCACAAATATCTGAAGAATTTTAACCACAAAGGACACAAAGAGCACGAAGGATACACAAAGGCGCACGAAAGCGAAAAAGGGAAGAAAAAGAACCAGCGACCGCACGGAAAATACGGCCTTTTGCCCGACATTCCCAGCTTTTGTCCGTTTCGTCTGTGTGGTCCGTGATTGCTTTCTTCATTGTTCAGGCGGCTTTTGTAGTTTTTGGTAGTTGCTTACGGAAAAGGACGTGCGCTCCGTTGTTTTTCCCTGCTCCGGGCATTAGTTTCAACTGTGAGCCCCCATGCCGTGCCTGAATGGGTATAGGCGTTTGGGACCCGGTGGAATTATGCCTGCGCAGATACCAGGGGGAGTCATGAAGCGTATTGTTTTCTACACAGCCCGGGTAGTAATCGCTGCAGGACTGGTTAGCCTTTATATACTGCTTACCCGGTTTTTGGCATCGGCCCTGACGACAGGCATGGCCTCAACAAGTTTTTCATTTTCGGTATTATTTCTGCTTTCGTTTCTGTTTCTGTTTCTTATTATGTCGGTAATATTTTTTGCCGCGATGTGCTTTATTTTTTTCCAGGCAAAGACATTCTATCAGAAGTACACCCGGTCATTCACGGTTCTGCCTCCGGGCAATGCCGGGCAAAAGGCCGGAAAGTCACCCCCCGTATCCCAATTCGCCCAGGGCCCGCTCGGCTTCGGCAATTTCGTCCCAGGGCAGGATATGCCCTTCATAAATTATCGAAGCTTCATGCCCCTTTCCCAGAAGCAGGACCAGATCGCCTTTTCGCGCCAGGGAGAAAGCTTTTCTGATGGCCAGGGAACGATCCGGAATAAGCCACATATCACCCTGATTAACGGCGCCCCCGGAAGAGCAGCCCGCGGCGATCTCCCTGAGAATGACCATGGGGTCCTCTCCCCGGGGGTCCTCGTCAGTGAGGACGACTATATCCGACCATTCCCGGGCAATTTTTCCCTGCGCCGGACGTTTGGCGGTGTCCCGCTCTCCGGCGGAACCAAAGACACTGATGATCCTCCCCCCGGCCCGCCGGATCCGCTCCCCAAGCGGCGGAAAAATCGCTGCAAATGACGAGGGGGTGTGGGCGTAATCCACCAGCACCTCAAAGGGCTGGCCCTTGTCTACGGCGCTCATCCGCCCCCGGACGGGCTTCAGCTCCCCCACCAGGGGGATGAAGCGTTCCACCGGCCCGCCCAAAAGCCCCCGGAGCACAAGGAGGCTGGCCAGCACATTCCCCGCGTTGAAGGCGCCGGGCAGCCGGTCCTCAATGATCACGCTGCGCGGCCCGGCTTCGCCGGACTGTCCGGTTTCGCCGGGCCGCCCCGCTCCGCCGCGTACCAGCACCCGGCAGCGGTTCCCCCCGGCGCCGCTTTCCAGCGCCTCCACGGAAAGGTCCGCCTCCCCTCCCCGGACGCTGTAACGGTACACGGCGCGGCCCCCGGCGGCCCGGCTGAAGTAGTCCGCGCTGGGATCATCGGCGTTGACCACCCCAAAGGCGGGGACGACTTCCCCCCGGAGGGCCAGGGCGCGGAACAAGTTGGCCTTGTCCGAGCGGTACTGCTCCCAGGTGCCGTGAAATTCAAGATGCTCGTGGGTTACGTTGGTCATGACCCCGGCGCTAAAGGCCACGTCCCCCAGGCGGTTGGTCCGGGGGCTCAATCCGTGGGAACTCGATTCGAGCACAGCGTACTCCGCCCCGTTCTCCCGCATGGCCGCCAGCGCCGCCTGCACCGCCGGGGCCTCCGGGGTGGTTTGGTGTTCGGGGTTCCACTCCGCGTCCCCGCCCAGGGAATACTGAACCGTGGAGATGAAGCCCGCCTTTTTCCCGGAAAGCCTCAAGAGCTGCCAGATCAGACTGGTAACGGTGCTCTTGCCCTCGGTGCCGGTAACACCTATCACCGTCAAATGCTCCGAGGGCTTCCCCCAGAAAGACGCCGCCGCCGGGGACATGGCAAAACGGGAATCCCGCACCCGCAGATACACCGCCGGGCCGTAGTCCGCGCTGTATGCGGCAAGCTCCGCCTGGGGAATTTCGTGCTGATAAACCACCGCCGCGGCGCCCCGCCGCAGCGCGTCGGGAATAAAGCTGTGCCCGTCGGCATGGAGCCCCGGCAGGGCAAAGTAGAGGGAACCCCTGGTTACCTTCCGGGAATCGTACTCCAGGGAAGTAATCAGCGGGTCCTCCCCGGAAGCGGGGCCGGGGGCGCGGAACATTTCCACCAGCCCCGCCGCCTCCGCCGTGGGGGGATCAAAAAACGCCGAAAGTCTCTTTTCCATATATCACACCCCCCCGGTACCCGGCTTAACCACCAAGCCCTGTGTTTAGCCAATCACGGCGCCGGGGCATCGCCCTCTCCGAAGACCAGGGCGGTAAAGGTATAGAGCCGCGCTCCGGGGGCCTCCCAGGAACGGGCGGGGAGACCGGCCTTGACGCAGATATAGTCCAGGAATTGATCCCGGTCCCAGCCCTGCTCCACCGGCACCTGGGGCAGGAGCACCCCGGCCCTTCCCCGGTGGGTCAGGTAGAGCCCGTGAACGCCGACCCGCACCGAAGCGGGCTCCGCGCACAATTCCAGAGGGGACAGGGCGGAGACCTCTATGTCGCAGGCCTCAAGCTCCCCCGGAGCAAGCGGCGGAAAGCGGGGATCGGAAAAAGCCGCCTCCCTCGCCATGACGCGCACCGTATCCTCCAGAGCCTCCGCCGCGGTCATCCTGCCTATGCAGCCCCGGAGCTCCCCCTTCCTGCGCAGCGTCACAAAGGCCCCGCAGGGCGCAGTCAGCGCCGACCTTCCCTCACGGATCGCCGCCTCAAGGCCCGGCTCCCGCCGGAAACGCGGCTCCCGGCCCTCCAGCGCAGCCGCGACAACCTCACGCGCGTCCCGCAGCAGGGCCTCCCGCTCGGCGCCGTCAAGATGAAACACCATACCTTCAGTATACTATAGCCCGGTGAATCCGGTAAATGGCGCATCCTTCGATTCGGAATAGGGGCGCATCCCCGGCGGCAAGCCGCCGGGGACCGGGCTATCCGGGGCTCCGCTTCGCTCCGGCCCCGGCGCACGAATCCGCTTGCGCGGGGATGCGCCGGGTCTGCCCTTCGGGCACCCCTCCTATCCCTTGCGCGCTGACGCCTCAATGCAAGCCCCCGGCCCGCGTGGCGGCAAGAAACATGAAGGAAGCGTAAAACCGCAAAAAAGACGAAAAGGTTTTGCCGGAACTTACCTGGGTTCGGATTTTAGTGAATATTTCGTGTCATATTCCGCAGATACGCCCCATTCATTGATAACCTGCCCCTGATAATTTTCGCCGTTTAGCAGTAAATCGACAATCACCTTCCCGCCGGCAGAAACTGTTTTCATGAAAGGGCCGGTAGAATTATTATTCAAATCCGTTGTAATGCCTCCGGGCATGACGCCAAAGATTTCAACGGGAATACTATTTTGCTTAAAGCTGGCGCCCAGGGATTGAATCATTGCATTCAGGGCCGCTTTACTTGTTTTATAGGCAAAAGGATTAAAGTTCGGATTGCTTAGGCTTGTTCCAATGGGTATGGTTAAATTCAAAATGCGCCCGTTGTTTTCACGCAGAATAGGCAAAAATGCTTTTACCATGGCGAAGTTGCCATAAAAATTTACATCAATTACTTCACGCAATTCTGTTACATCAAACTCATAGCCAGGCTTGTGCATATCGCCGGGAATGCCGGCATTGTTGATCAATACATTCAAATCGGAATGATTGGCCCGAACCGTTTCTGCGGCCCTGGCTATTGTATCCAAATTGTTAAAGTCAATCTTTAGCCATTCAACATCATTGACGCCCTCTTCCTGCAGTATTTTAACGGCCTTTTGCCCGCGTTGTTCGTTACGGGCGCCGAGCAGTATAGACCAGCCAAGATGCCCAAGCTGGCGCGCAACCTCAAAACCAATGCCCTTATTGGCGCCGGTAATCAACACTTTGTTTTTCATACAGAATTTCCTCCCAACAAAAATAAGCACCCAAAAAACGATGAAGCACAATAGCGATTATAGTATCTGTTTTATGTAGATACGTCAAGCTATTTTGTGGGTTTCACTGCAAGTTTATGCAGCTTGCAAAAAATTTGATAAATCAGGCAACGGGTAATTTTGCCTGACGAACAGAATGTTTTATCGCGAATTTTTTCATGGGTCGCGGAAAAAATTTGACAGTGTGGGATAAAATTCATAACCGGACATACAGAATTACACAACAGAACCAATCTTCGCCAGGCAGAAATCGTAAACTTGCCGGGCATCTCTGAGGGCAGTTGCCACCATGCTTTCATTCGGAGCAATTTCATCGGGATAGCGGACGGCAACGCCAAAGGGGGTTAAGTGAGCGCATAAAATTTCGATGGCAGAAAACGTATCATCATATTCCCGGCACATTTTGCATAGTATTTTTAGATCGTGGATTCTCGGCGGATCAACATCCTTGTAAATCAGATATGCTTTTAAGGATTTTTCCGCACATTGTTGAGCGTGATAGGCTGAAATCTCGGTTTGTTTTGGGTTAAATTCTTCAAAACAGTGTTTTGCCACAATAAGGTCATTATTGGCATATCGCAGCCATTCCCGCACGATTTTAGTTTCGCTCATATAAAACAACTCCTTTGTTTGCTATGGTTCTATCCAATGTAGGCTGGGTGCTTCTCCACTCAAACTGCGATTTATAATTCGCAA
>JAISQV010000074.1 GCA_031273985.1 Spirochaetaceae bacterium
GGTTTTTCAGCACCCTGGCCTTCCCGACATAGATGATGCGCCGCTCCTCGTCCCGCATGATGTAGACCCCCGGCGCCTGCGGAGCGTCCCGGGCCGCCGCCCTGAGCGTATCCAGCTGCTCCTGCGCCTCGTTCCGCTTCATATCCCCCATTCTAGCATAATAAAGGGATAAGGGAGGAGGGACAGGGCATCGGCGTTTGCTTTCAGGCGCTGTGAAATTACCAAATCTTGAATAATTTTAACCTCAAAGGACACGAAGAACACTTTCCCGCTATGGACTAAAGGGAAAGTAAAGGTTTTAATTAGAAAACATCCTTTTCCTTTGTGTCCTTCGTGCGCCTTTGTGGTTATTTTTCCTCCAAAAACTTGAGTTTTATGATATTTCAGGGTTTGGAAAAAATAAACGCCGATGCCCTGGGAAACGGCGGGGAGCCCTTGATTCTTTTGGATAAAAACGGTACCGCTTATGCACCATGACCAAGGCAGCGTTTCCCGGTTCCTTTGATCCCCCGACTCTGGGGCATCTCAACATTATCGAGCGGGCCGCGGCGCTCTTTGACGAGCTCGTGGTGGTGGTGGCGGAGAATCCCGGCAAAACCTGCCTCTTTTCCCCGGAAGAACGGCTCTCCATGCTGGGGGATCTGGTCGCGGCGCGGCGCAATATATCCGTGGTGTCCTGGAACGGGCTCATCGTGGAATTCCTCAAGCAGCAGGGTATCCGCATCCTGGTGCGGGGTATCCGGGGGGGCGTGGACTTTTCCTACGAATTCGAGCTTTCCATGTGGAACAAGGCCCTGGCCCCGCAAATTGAAACAGTCTTCATAACCACGGACCCCCGCTACCTGGTGCTCCGCTCTTCGGGAATCAGGGAGGTGGCCGCCTTCGGGGGAAGCTTCGAGGCTATGGTCCCGCCCCTGGTGGCAGAGGCCCTCAGGGAGAAATTTCCGGCCCGGGGCGATTCCTCCGCTGAAAAGACAGGGGGCCCGGAGTAACCATGTTCAGGGGCCGGTCCCTTTTCAGCGGCAATTCCGCCATGAGCGTCTCCTCATCATCGCCTCTGCATAATTTGCTGGATTATTCTGCGGCGTACATATATAATACCGGCATGAAGCAGTCTATCCGTATTTTGTTTGGCGCTCTCGCCCTGATTCTTGTTTCCTGCGTTTCGGCAGAGGTTCAGCCCGCGCCCCCTCCGGAAGCGGTGGTCCCGGTGGAAGAACCGGAGCCCGTGCCGGTTGCGGATGAAGAACCCAGCTTCGATCCTGCCGCAGTTACCCAGGAAGAATTTGATACCACCATGGTCGATGTCCGGGAATTCATCGGTGAGTTGAACACCATTGTCCGGGGCAGGGATTATGAGGGCTGGGTTGCCCATCTGGGTCCTTCCTATTTCGCGCGGATAAGTTCCCCGGAATTTCTCCTCCGGGTTTCCCAGTCTGCGGAGCGGCTCCGGACCCGGGGTATCGTGCTGAGCAGTGCCCGGGATTATTTTTTACAGGTCGTGGTTCCCTCCCGCACCAACGACAGGGTCGATGATATCGAATTTGTGGGACACCAGCGGGTGATGGCCTACACGCTCAATGCGAAGGGCGAGCGCCTCAGACTCTACGACCTTGAAAACCTGGGCAACGGCTGGCGCATTATCAACTGAGCCGCCGGTTGAGCGCCTGCCCGTCTCTGCATACGCTTGCCATACCGCCGGGTAACTATATACTATAAGATAGATATGGAGCGGTTTCAGGGCGTCAAATTTTGGGGCCGCCGCCCTGACCTGTATAAGGGGACTTAGGAATGAATAGAATCAAGCCGTTTATCACCTTAACCGTTGGACTTTTTATCGCCGCCTACGGGGCCTTTGCCCAATCCGGTTCCTCCGGCGGCGAGATGTCCGTGGAAGAAGCCTACCTCCAGGAATCTGTCGAGATGATGATCATCCGGGAACAGAGCCGTTCCGATGACCGGGATGGCAAGCTGGTGGCCCTTGAGTACATCCGGGAAGCCATAGAGGGCGGTAATACCAGTGATGAGATACGGGGCGCTCTGGAGTATATGGGCCTTGAGGGCATCCTCAACCAGACCAGAGAAAACGGCCGCCTCATGAACAACTTCCCCGATGTCCGGGCCCGGGCAGCGGAATATTTGGGGAATCTGGGTACCCCTGAGGCGAGGGACGCCCTCGTCAAAATGCTGCTCATCGACAATGAACCCATGGTGCTTACCCAGGTTGTCGCATCCCTCCGAAAGGTGTTCAACGCGGGGGTTACGGAGAATTCCGAGGAATCCGCCTCCGCCGTGGCATGGATACTCCGGCGCTACGACAACATACACCCCGACAACCTCCTGGCCCTCTCAGCGCTGGATTACTTCGACCTCTGCGGCCGTTCCGGCGGGGGGATCAAGGATCCCGCCGTGATTGAGGTGATACGGCGCGTCGCCGTGGGGCGCTATATACGGCCTGTTCAGGACAGGGCAAAGACACTTCTCAGCAATCTTATCAAGTATTCCCAACAGAGCGGCGGTTCTCAAAGCCGGCAGCAGGCAACGCCTCCCGCGCCGGGGACCGGGAACACGCCTTGACAGGACCCGTCCCATCTGCTACTTTGCGGATGCCACCCTGCCGGAGCGGACGGGGCGGGCCCTTACGAGAGATTAGCTCATCTGGATAGAGCGTCAGCCTCCGGAGCTGAAGGCGGCAGGTTCGAGTCCTGTATCTCTCATTCCCTAATTCCTTGTATAGCAAGGAATTAAGGTACACCAAAATACACGAAGGAAGACAAGAAAACTTCTTCTCCTTATCTTCCCTTTTTCGCCTTTGTGTAAATTCTTCGTTTTTTGTGAAGCCCGCTGTTCGCGGGGTTGATGCGCCTTTGTGGTTAATTTCTCTTTAGCCTTCTCCATCATCTCTCAGGTATGAGCGCCGCCTGAAGCCTGCGGGCCGGGGTCCGGGGCAAGGTACTCCCGGAGTTTCGCCATCACATCGTCCAGGTCCAGGGGCTTACCCACATGGCCGTTCATCCCCGATTCGAGGCACCGCTCAATATCCTCCCGGAATACATTGGCGGTCATGGCGATGATGGGCACATTCCGGCGGCCTTCCCCGGGGGGCAGCGAAGCTTCCAGCTCCCGAATCTTCCGCGTCGCGTCGTAGCCGTCCATTTCGGGCATCTGCACGTCCATGAAGATCATGCCGTACTTTTCGGGGTTTTCCCCGTAAAGCCGCAGCGCCTCAAGACCGTTCCCGGCGCAGTCTATCCCCACCCCCGTGGGCTCCAGCAGGGAAAGGACAATTTCCCGGTTGATCTCCACATCCTCCGCAAGAAGAATCCACTGGCCCTCAAAATGATCCGCCGGGCCCGCCCCCGCCTGACGGGACTGATCCAGGGCGGCCTCCAGACCCAGGCATTGATTCACCATGTTGACTATGGAGGAGGGGAAGAGCGGCTTGGAAAGGAATCTGTCCACCCCGGCCTCCCGCGCCTCCGCCTCAATGATCCCCCACTCCACGGCGCTTATCATTATCACCACGGACCGGAGCGGCGGCGCGGCGCTCCCCCGCAGTTTCCGGGTCAGCTCTATGCCGTTCATGCCCGGCATCTTCCAGTCCACAAAATAAATATCGTAGGGCCCCTTGCTGCGGACCAGTTCCAGGGCTTCCTCGCCGCCGGACGCCGTGTCGCAGGCAAAGCCGTAATGATCCGCCAGATCAAGAAAGTAATCCCGTATATCCGCCGTGTCGTCGACCGCCAGAATCCGGAGATTTTTCCAGTTTACCCCCGGCGAAAGGAGCCCCTCCGTGTCAGGGATACTCTCCGCGCGGCCCAGCTGCACGGTAAAACTGAAAACCGAGCCCTTCTCCGGCTCCGATTCCACCCATATCCTGCCGTCCATCATCTCCACGATACGCCTGGAAATGGCCAGCCCCAGGCCCGTCCCCCCAAACCTGCGGGAAGTGGAAGAATCGGCCTGCTCGAAAGAATTAAAGAGCCGCTCTATCTGCTCCGCGTTCATCCCTATGCCGGTATCGCTGACGCTGATCCGCAGGACTACCATTTCCCCCTGCTCCTCCTCCAGCCGGGTGTCTAGGGTGACGGAGCCCTGATCCGGGGTAAACTTCACCGCGTTGGAGAGGAGATTGGTGATCACCTGGGCCAGGCGCTGATCATCCCCGTGAAGATAATGGGGGATACGCTTGTCGATGTGCACGGCAAAGTTCTGCTGCTTTTCCTCCACCCGGAAGTTGATCACATTGGACACCTTCCGCAGCATCTTCTCAAAATCAAAATCCGCCGGGGAAAGCTCGAATTTGTTTGCCTCGATCTTGGACATATCCAGAATATCGTTGATCACCCCCAGGAGGTGGGTGGAGGCCTCGTCGATCTTTTCGAGACAGTACTCCTTCTTTTCAATATTGCCGGAAGACTTGGCGATCGCCGTCATGCCTATGATCGCGTTCATGGGGGTCCGCATCTCGTGGCTCATGTTGGCCAGAAAATCGCTCTTGGCCTTGCTGGCCTGTTCCGCCTGGGCCAGCGCCGCGTTCCGCTCCTTTTCCCGGAGGTCCCGGATCGCCGCCCCGGCTATGAGGCTGGACACAGTGCTGAGAAGCTGCCGGTCGCTCTCGGTCCACTCCCGGGGCGACACACATTCCTCCACGGACAGCACCGCCCAGAAAAGACCGTCCACATAGAGCGGGGTCATCATGAAAGCCTTGACCCCCACCTGCTTCATGATCGCAAAACGGGGCTCCTGGCTGACATCGTCGCAGTAAAGTATGGGGACGCTTTCCTGGGGTTCCGCCGGGGGGAAGCTCCTGATGATGCCGTTCAGCCCCTCCTGCGTGGGAGCGGTAACCAGCCTGTCGGAAGCCGTCCAGACATAGGCTGCATGACTCACCTCGGAATCCTTTTCGGCCACGCCGATGAGGAGGCGGCTCGTGTTAAGAAAATCCCCGGTGATTCGCAGGGCCTCCCGGATCAGCGTCTCCGTGTCCCGGGCGGAAATAAAACTCCGCGCCAACTGGGACATAAGCTTCTGCTGTTTGAAGCGCCGCGAAAAAGCCCGCTCCCTGTTCCGGTAATGAAAAAAGATAAAAAACCCCGCGCCCACCAGAATCAACAGGGCCGTAATCAGCATAACCGCCAGGGTAAGACTACGGCTGCGGGTCTTGAGCAGATTATCGTCGCTTACATCCACCCCGGCGATGTAAGCAATATGCCCGCCCTCGTCAAAGATCGGGGCGTAGGAACTAAGAAGCCCCTCCCAGCCTATGGAATAGACCTGAAAATTCGTGGCCGCCGGCCCGCGCTCATCGAAAACCCGCAGTACGGCGGGCTCCATATCCAGCGCATCGGTCTCCAGCGTGTAGGCGTCCTCGCTCTCATCATTATCAACGATGGCCTGAAGTTTCCCCTCCTCATTCACATAATAATAGTAGACAAATAGTACCCGGTAATCCTCCCCAAAACGGATCAGCCGGTCCTTAAGCTCCCGGTAGCCCGGCTTTTCCATGTCTCCGGGCAGGCGGAAGCCGTCAAGCTCCCCGGCGCTCACATAGGCCGCCGCCGCCCGGCTTGCCGTAAGAAGGCGCGCCTCCAGGGTTTCCACCATGTACGAAGCGATGAACATGGAGAGCATCCCCGTGTACACCGAAACCCCCAGGACCAGAATCCCCGCCAGAGTATAGATAAAAAACCCCAGATTCCCCTGTATCTTTCTGACGATTCTATTCATGGTCCTCCGGTTTGCCCGCCCGCGTCTTCCCGGCCTCAACCGGCGGGCAATACTACAACCCGGCGGCGGGGCTTACAAGACGCCGCGAGGAATTCCAAATTACCCGATCTTTGTAAGAGGGCGCATCCCCGCCGTGCTGCGCACGGCGGGGACCGGGCTATACGGGGCTCCGCTCCGCTCCGGCCCCGGCGCTTCGCGCCGTGGCTGCCTACGGCACCCCTCCTATCCCTTGCGCGGAAGATTCGCTTTGCGGCTTTCAGCCGAACCGGGCTATGGGCAGGAAGGTCTCTGCCTTGAGGGAGGCCCCCCCCACAAGGGCCCCGTCAATATGCTCCCCGGCCATGAGCTGGGCCGCATTTTCCGGCTTCACCGAACCGCCGTACTGGATGATGATCCCCTCCGCCGGGGCCGAACCGTAGAGCTTCCCTATCACCCGCCGTATCCAGCCGTGCATGGCGTTGGCGTCTTCCGGCGTGGCGGTCTTGCCCGTACCTATGGCCCAAACCGGCTCGTAGGCTATCACCACCCGGTCCAGATCCGCCGCGTTCACCCCCTCGAGGCCCTTCACCGTCTGGCTTTCGCAGACCGTCTCGGCGCGGCCCGCCTGCCGCTCCTCCAGAAGTTCCCCCACGCAGAGAATCACCTCGAAGCCGTGCTTCAGGGCTAGCTTCACCTTCCTGTTGATCAGCCCGTCATCCTCCAGGTAGGTGTGCCGGCGCTCGCTGTGGCCCAGAATCACCGTCTCCACCCCCAGGTCCTTGAGCTGCAGCACGGAAACCTCCCCCGTATGGGCGCCCTGCTCCTCGGCGGCCGCATTCTGGGCCCCCAGCCTGATACCGCTGCCCTTCACGATGGGCGCCACCGTCTCAAGCAGCGTAAAACCGGGGGCCACAAGATACCGGTGCTTCCCGCCCTTGAGCCCCTTCACCAGCGCCCCGGCCAGATCCGCCGCCTCCCGCCGGGTCAGGTGCATTTTCCAGTTACCGGCTATATAGTAATCCCGCATACTACCCCCTTGTCACTTCGATGCCCGGCAATTTCTTGCCTTCCAGCAACTCCAGCGACGCGCCGCCGCCGGTGGAAACATGGCTCATGCGGGAGGCCAGGCCGAACTGGTTCACCGCCGCGACAGAGTCCCCCCCGCCCACCACGGTAACGGCCCCCCGGTCCGTGGCCTCCGCCACCATTTTGGCAAGCTCCCCGGTCCCCCTGGCAAAGGCGGGAAACTCAAAAACCCCCACGGGCCCGTTCCACACGATGGTCTTCGCCCCGGCAAGAATTTCCCGGTAGGCGGCGAGGGTTTTGGGCCCTACATCCAGGCCCATGAGGTTGTCCGGCAGATCGGGCCCCTCCACGGGAACGGGCTTTGCCCCGGCGTCAAAGGTTTCCGCCGCAACCTGATCTACGGGCAGCACGATCTTCACGCCCCCCTCCGCCGCCGCTTTGAGGATCCGCCGGGCCGTATCGAGCTGATCGTTCTCCACCAGGGATTTCCCCACCCTGTGCCCCTGGGCCTTGAGGAAGGTATAGGCCATGCCGCCGCCTATCACCAGGGCCGAGGCGTTTTTCAGGAGGCTTTCCAGCACGGCTATCTTGGAAGAAACCTTGGCCCCCCCTATAACGGCCACCAGGGGTTTCCGGGGGCTGGTTACGATGGGCTCCAGGTAGTTTACCTCTTTCTCCATGAGGAAGCCCGCCACCGAGACGGGGGCGAACTTCGCTATGCTCGCCGTGGAGGCGTGGTCCCGGTGGGCCGTGCCGAAGGCGTCATTGACAAAGACATCCCCGTAAGAGGCGAGCTCCCGGGCCAGTTTGTCCCGGGACGCGGCTTCCTTCGCCGTCTCCTCGCTGTGAAAACGGGTGTTCTCCAGCATGATCAGGGCACCGTCACCCTGGGCCGCGATGAAAGCTTTTTTCCCGAAGCAGCCGTCCTCCCCGGCAAAGATCACGGGCCTTCCCAGCTTCTCTGCCAGATACGCCGCCACCGGGGCCATGCGGTGCTTGCCCCGCAGGTAGGCCCCCTCGTCGAAGGTCTTGCCGTCCCGCTCCGCCTTTTCCCGGGCCTTTTCCGCGTCCTTCGCCGGATCCCCCAGATGGCTCATCAGAGTCAGGCTCTTTACGCCCTGATCCAGGATGTAGTTAATCGTCGGTATGGCGGCGGTGATCCGGGTATCGTCCTGAACCACGCCATCCTTCATGGGCACGTTGAAGTCTACCCGCATGATGACCCGTTTACCCCGGAGGGCAATATCTCTTACCGTTTTAATCACAAGTTTCTCCTAGCGCGGAAAGGGATCCCCCGCCCGCAAAAAAACAAGGCGCCCCCAAGAAACCATTGCGGGTTCTCAAAGGCGCCGCTTCGTGAATCTGCGCTGCGCGGCTACTTCCGGCTGTCTATGTAGACCAGGAGATCGACTATCTTGTTGGAATAGCCCCACTCGTTGTCGTACCAGGAAACAACCTTGAAGAACCGTTTTTCACCCTTTAGATTGTTCTGCAGGGTGGCGAGGCTGTCATAAATCGATGTATTGACATTGTGGATGATGTCGGTGGAAACGATCTCCTCGTTGCAGTAGGCCAAAATTCCCTTGAGGTAGGATTCCGAGGCCTTCTTGAGGGCCGCGTCTATTTCCTCAATGGAGGTATCCTTTGCTGCGCGGAAGGTCAGGTCCACCACGGAGCCCGTGGGTGTGGGCACCCGGAAACTCATCCCCGTAAGCTTGCCCTTCGTGGAGGGGAGCACCTCGCCCACAGCCTTGGCAGCGCCGGTGGTGGAGGGGATGATATTGACCGCGGCGGCCCGGCCGCCCCGCCAATCCTTCTGGGAAACGCCGTCCACGGTCTTCTGCGTGGCCGTGTAGGAGTGGATCGTGGTCATGAGGCCGGTCTCCAGCCCTATACCCTCCTTGAGGATCACGTGAACCAGGGGGGCCAGGCAGTTGGTGGTGCAGCTCGCGTTGGACA
>JAISQV010000091.1 GCA_031273985.1 Spirochaetaceae bacterium
TTGTTTTCCTGCCGCTTAACTTGTTGACCGTGCTAAGCCTCCCCGTTGATGGCCGCCAGCATGATCGCCTTGATGGTGTGCTTCCGGTTCTCCGCCTCGTCCCAGGCGCGGCTCCGGGGGCCGTCAATGACGGCGGCGCTTACCTCCTCCCCCTTCACCGCGGGGAGGCAGTGGAGAAAGATGGAGTCCGCCCTGCCGGTCCGCTCCATCAACGCCTCGTTCACCTGGTAGGCCCTGAGCAGCGCAACGCGCTCCTCCCGTAGGGCCTCCTCCCCCATGCTCACCCAGACATCGGTGTAGAGGGCCTCGGCGCCCGCCACCGCCGCCAGATCCGGGGTAACTTCCAGGGCGGCCCCGGCGGCGCGGGCCAGGGGAAGGCAAAGAGCCAGCAGGGCCGGGTCCGGAGCGAGGCTTGGGGGGCATATCACCGTAAAGTTGACCCCTAGCTTGGCGCAGATAACCATGAGGGAGCGGGCTACATTGTTCCGGCCATCCCCCACAAAGCAGATTCTCTTTCCCCTGGAATCGCCGAAGCTCTCTTCCAGCGTCATAATATCCGCCAGCGCCTGGGTAGGGTGGTAGGAGTCGGTCAGGCCGTTGAAGACGGGCACCCCCGAATAACGGGCCAGGGTCTCCACGGTGGACTGCTTGAAGCCCCGGAACTGTATGGCGCTGAACATACGCCCCAGCACCCTGGCGGTATCCTCTATCGATTCCTTGGCTCCCAGTTGTATGTCCTGGGTGGAGAGAAACACCGGATGCCCCCCCTCCTCCCCAAAGGCCGTTTCAAAGGCGCAGCGCGTCCGGGTGGAGCGTTTTTCAAAGAGCAGGGCTATGGTTTTGCCGGCAAAACGCTGGGGGCGCATCGCTGCTGTCCCGCGGGCGGCGGCGCGACTTTCTTCCTTTACCTGTTTGGACAAATCCAAAAGCACCCGTATCTCCGGGGCTTCATAATCAAGCCAGGTGATGAGGGATCGCCCCCTAAACGGCTCCAAGGTCATAGGCCCTCCAAAATACCATGATTGGGGATTCTTCCTTAAACTGAAGTCTTGGGAAACCCCCATTGTTCCGATTATAATAGAGAGCCCCCAAACGAACTAGGCGGGACCGGGCGTCCCGTCCGGCGCGGAATCGCGGGGGAGCAATATACCGGGATCCTGGCCGGGGGAGGCGGCTTGTCATGATTCAACTGCTCTTTTCACTGCGCTACCAGACACAGATCCGGCGGACCATGCCGGAACTCTACGAATCCCTGGAACGATCCATGACCGCCGCCATTGAGGCATCCGGGGGCGTCCACCGGCTGGAACACCGCTCCCTGGTCGCTTCCTTCGATGAAACCGCCATAGGCTTCTGGCTCGATATGCTCACCCTGCTGGAAAGCATCCACGGGAGTCTGGAAGACGCGGGGCCGGAACTCTTCGGCTATATCTGCCTCCTTGCCCCGGACCTTGAGCAGTTCGGCGTGCCCCTGAGCCGGGCCCTCCCCACGGGCGGTACGGGAATCTGGTGCTCCTCCCTGGTCCGGCGCGGCCTGGCCGCCTATGCGGACTTTGAGCCCCCCGCCGCCCTGAAACTCCCCATCCCCCAGGCTGCGGATTTTGCCCGCCTCGGTAACTTCAAGGCCGCCCCCGGCGCGGAGGACGACGCCGGTTCACGGTTCTTTCCCTACCGGGAGCAGATCATGCGCCTCCTGCGCCAGAACGGGACGCGGAGCGCCCTGATCCGGGGCCCCCGCTTCGCGGGGAAGCGGGACGGCATACGCCGCTACTGCCGGGACTGCGCCGGGGACTTCCCGCCCCTGGTGATCACCTTCGGCGCCGGCGGCGAGGGACTCTGCTGCATCACCGACGCCCTGACCCAGGAAATTGCCGAAGCCCTTTCCCCCCTGGGGGAAGAGGGCCGGCTGGAGGAACTCAAGGCCCTGGCCGGCCTCGTATCACGGGAACGCCTCCAGGAGCAGTACCCCTCCCACACGGTCCAGGAGACCCGGCGCTTCCTCCGGCTCCTCCTCGAAGCCTACACCGAAGCCGCCCGGCGCAGACAGGCCCGGCCCTTCCTGATCCTGGAAAACCTCAATGCGGCGGAAGGCGCGGCGGCGGCCCTCCTCATTGCCGCATTGGGCAGGCCGCCCTTCAAGGGCGCCTTCCCCGTATACGGAACCTGGTCGGAGGGCGGCGAAACCCGGCGCGGCCAGAACGGGCCGGCCTCAAGGGGCGATCCGGGCCCGGATGAATGGAAAGATGTTTTCTCCCTGGCCCTCCAGATTTCCGGGGAAACCGGCCCTGTAGAGCCGGCCGTTCAGGACCTTGGCCGGGACCTCTGGGAGGTGGCCTATGCCCTGGGCCTCCTCCGCCGGCACTTCCCCTCGGCCATTTTCCTCCCCCTCTTCAGGGAAGCCGGGATAAACCCCCGCATGATTTCCCGCGCCCTGGATATGCTCGCCGGCCTCGGAATAATAGACTCCGCCTCGGAGCCCCAGATCAGAATCCCCGGCCTCCTCGAGCGGGCGGAGCAGGCCCTGGGCAGCCGGAAGGAGCAGGTACGGGCCGTGGTGCGGAACCGCCTCCTTGCCTGGGAGCGGCAGGGCAAATTCCGCCCCTCCTACCGGCTCCTCGAAGCCATCACGGCCCTGGGCGGCGCGGAGGCCCCGCGGGAGAATCCCGGCACGGAGGTCCTCATCCTGGACTCCATCCGGGGGGACATCGTGAACAACACCTGGTCCGGCATAGACCAGGCCATAGCGAAAAACACCTTTGCCGGGGTGGTGGGGGAACAGCGCGCCCCGCCGCTCCTCTACATCTACAAAACCGTCAGGGCCCTGAACTACGAGGGCGAGGAGGCCATCCGGGAAGCTTTCCGGGAACCGCCCCCGGAGGCGGAAGCCTTCCCCGTCTTCCGGGCCCAGATCTACGCCAACCTGGCGGCCTACCACTTCGGCTTTCACAACATCGCCAATGCGGAGGAGATGGTCAAGGAGGCCATGCTCCTCTCCCAGGGCATGAGCGAGGGCCGGGGGCTTTCCCAGGCCTACCGGCTTTTCGCGCTGGTCAGCATAGCCCGGCAGCGCCTCCCCGACGCCATAGACTACCTTACCTTCGCCGTGGAAAACTGCGAGCCTTCGGGGAATCTCGAAGAACTTGCCGTTACCGCCTACTATGCGGCGGGCAGCCATTTTCTCTTTGGCAACATCTCCCGGGCGGAACACTTCGTCCGACGATCCGACGAAGCCGCTTCCGCAGCGGGCAGGCTTGAGTGGAGCGCCCGCGCCCGCTTCCTTCAGGGCCGCCTCCGCTTTGAAGTGGGGCGCTACCGGGAAGCCCGCAGAATCTTCGAAGCCCTCTCGGAGCAGGACCCTCCCCAGCCGGAACGCGATGCAGCCCTGGCCGCGTGGATCTACCGCTGCGACATCTTCCTGGGGGAAGGCGAAGCCCGAAAACCCCCGCGCCTCAACCTAGACGGGCGCCTCTTTGAAATAGAGGCCGCCTGGCTCTCAGGCGACTGCGCCCTGGCGGTAAAACGCGCCGACGAACTCTACGGCGCCCTCCCCGGCAGCCGCTTCATCTTCATCGAACAGCCCGACTGGTGGAGCGGCTTCGCCCAATGCGAATTCCTCCTCCTCCGGCCCAGGGACCTCTTCACCCGCCTCGCCACCAGCTACCGCGCCCTCGCCCTCAGCCGCCTGGGCCGCTCCAGCGACAGCGCCAGAGGCGAAGCCCTGGAAAGTATGCGGCGCGTCATCCGGGAAGAGGGCCTCCCCCAGAGCGACCCCAACGACGCCTTCTACCACTACGCCCACTACTGCGTCCTGGAGGAAAGCGGCGCCGTGGAAGTGGACATGAACACCGCCGTAAGCATGGCCTTCAAACGCCTCCAAAGCCGCGCCAGCCGCATCGATGACGCGGAAACCCGCCGCGCCTACCTTGCGGAAAACCACTGGAACGGCGCCCTCAGCCAGGCCGCGCGGAAACACAAACTCATCTAACCCTGAAAAATGAGAAGAAGGGCGCATCCCAAGAACCCGCTTGCGCGGGGGAGGCTTCGCGCCGGGTCTGCCCTTCGGGCACCCCTCCTATCCCTTGCGCGGCCGGGCTGAGATCATCCCAACAGGTCATTGCGGTAACCGTAAAGGCCCCTGCAATGACAACAGGAGAAACGCATGAAAATAACAAAAATACCTGAAGACAAGAAACAATACCTGGATATTTTGCTCCTGGGAGACGAGCAGGAAAGCATGATAGAAACATATTTGGACCGGGGGGACCTTTTTGCGTTATATGACGATGACCTAAAGACTGTCTGTGTCGTGACCAAGGAAACGGAGACGGCCCATGAAATAAAAAATATTGCGACCCGCGAAGAATATCAGGGAAAGGGTTACGGAAGCCTAATGCTCAACTACGTGATTGATCATTATAAAGACAAATGCGCCGCATTATATGTCGGAACGGGGAATACTGAAAGAACCCTATCCTTCTACAGAAAAAACGGTTTTGAATACTCCCACACCGTGAAAGATTTTTTCACAAAACATTACGATCACGTCATAGTTGATGACGGCGTACCATTGCGGGACATGATATACCTGAAAAGGGAGTACGGGGGGAAGTAGGGCGTATCGCGGCCCCCGGCCTTCCGGGAGGCGCGGGGGCTGTTTTTGCTTATGGGCTTGGGGGCGGCGCCCATTGGTCTATGTCCAACAGGGCGCTTGTCCGCTGATATATCCAGACGCCGGTGTTTTTATTGGCGGGGGCCAACTTGAAAACTCCGTAAAAATGGTAGGCGTATCGCCCGGTTGCGCCTTTTTTCAGCATAAAAATGGCGAAGTCCGTGTTTGCGTAATCCAGTTTGGGAAAACTATCGTCTGTTTTGTTGAGCTGTATCTGAGTAAAAGCTTTTTCATCGGGGTCGGGAATGTTGAGCCAGGGGTTGTCCTCTTTTATTTCGGGGGACTGCCAGCCGCCGCCGGGCCTTTTTTCGGCAAGGCAGAAGAAGCAAACCCGTTTGCCGGGCTGTATGTCATAGCCGCCCCGCAGGGCAATTTTGTAGGATTTGTGAAACACTTTGTTAAGAATTTCAGCGTGGTTTCTGAAAGTTTAGCTGTCGTCTACCGTCAGAATGTTCATTTTGTTTCCTCCATAGTAAAAGCGCCCCGCCGCACAGGGCGGCGGGAATTAAGATTATTCGTGTCCTAACGGACACAGAAAGCGGGGGCAACGCCATAGGCAGTGGAAGCACTAAACTTGACCCACAACTCGATGATTGATCAGCAATCGCCAAAAATAAAACCACGAAGGCGCACGAAGGGGGGAAAAGGGGAAGGACAGGAGAGTCAGGCTAGACCCTGGCCGCGCGGTGGAGGAGGAGCAGGTCCGCCAGGACCAGGGCGGCCATGGCTTCCACCACGGGGACCGCCCGGGGGCACACACAGACATCGTGGCGGCCCTGAATCTCCAGCTGCCGGGGCTTCCCCTTCCGGTCCGCCGTGGTCTGGGGCCGGGCGATCGAGGGAACCGGCTTAAAGGCCACCCGGAATTCCAGGTTCATGCCCGTGGAGAGGCCCCCCAGAACCCCGCCCGCATGGTTTGTGGCAAAACGCAGCGCGGGGACGCATAACGGCGGCGTCCAGCCCGGCTCCCCGGCCTCCGCCGGCAGGGGGCGGTCGTTTTGCACGGAGCCGCGGCTCCCGGCGGCGGCGAAGCCCGCCCCGAATTCCACCCCCTTGGCCGCCCCCAGGGAGAGCATGGCCGAGGCGAGGCGGGCGTCGAGTTTGCCGAAGACCGGCTCCCCCAGCCCAGGCGGGAGGCCCGTAACCCGGCAGGCCACGAGGCCCCCGGCGCTGTCCCCGGCGGCCCGGAGCCGCTCCAGTTCCGCCAGCGCCGCCTCCGCCGTTTCCCGGTGGGGCATACGGAGGGGGTTACGCTCCGCCTCGTCCAGGTCAAATCCCGCAGGGCCGGGGATGCTGAACCCCGCCGCCGCCTGGGTCCAGGCCCGTATGCCTATGCCCCGCGCCGCCAGAAAGACCCTGGCCACCGCTCCGGCGGCAACCCGGCTGATCGTTTCCCGGCCCGAGGAGCGGCCCCCGCCCCGGTGGTCCCGGAAACCGTACTTGGCCTCCCAGGTCCAGTCCGCGTGGCCGGGGCGGTAGGCGTCCTTCAAGGCGTCGTAATCCGCGGAGCGCGGGTCCCCGTTCCGCACGATTATCGCTATGGGGGTCCCCAGGGTTTTACCCTCAAAGACCCCGGAGAGTATCTCCGGCTCGTCCGCCTCGCTCCGGCTGGTGGAGACCCCGCCCGCTCCGGGCCTGCGCCGCGCCAGATCCCGGCGTATGTCCTCAA
>JAISQV010000155.1 GCA_031273985.1 Spirochaetaceae bacterium
CTTGAAATGCTCCGCCATTTGGGTCCACACGGAAATCAGCATCGCTTCATTAGTATAAGCGGAATGGTTGTCCAGAATGATGAACAGCTTGTACTTTTCCGCCCAGTCCACCACCTCATCCAGCAATTTCAGGAGATAGGGATCGAGGGTATAGTCAGGCGCCCCTCCCGCCATGCTATGCATTCTGATGGGGAGCCGTATCACATCCATCCCCATACTGCGGGCGTGCATGAAATCCCGTTCCGTGTACCAGGTGGTGAGACGGGGAATGTAGGAGGCCGCATTGGCTTCAAACCAGGCTGAAAAATTGGCGCCCCTGGAAAGGGATACGCTCTCCGTAAGTTCCTGGGGATTGGTAATGGGCTTCCAGGGGTTACCGGACTCATCTCCGTCAAAAGGACTGCCGCAAGAGACAAACAGTGTTAAAATGAGAGAAAGGTACATTACTGTTACTGTTTTCATGTTTTTCATAAACCGATCCCGAACCTCCTTGTGGGAATATACAAAATACTAAACCCCGCCCCGGCGGTTGAGGTTGATAAGGCTCCCCGACAGAAGGGCTGCCCGCTCAGGCCCGGTGAGGGAGGGCGTTGTCAGGGAAAAGGAAATCACCTCCGGGGGCGCGTTACCGGCTTCCGCGGCGGGGGGGCGCAGGACGCAGGCCTGGACGCCGGCGCGGCCCTCCGTCAGGGCGGAGCGTATCCGGGGGATGAACACAAAGTCGCCCAGCCTGAAGACCGGCTCCCCGTCCAGGGTAAAGGGCACTATGCCCCAGTTGATAAGATTGCTCCGGTAGCGTTTGGTCGCGTAATCCAGTGCAAAGTTGGCCCAGCCGCCCAGCACCTTCTGGGAAGAGGCGGCCTGTTCCCGGGCGCTCCCGTCTCCGGGCCTGACCGCGTAAAGGGCCGAGCCTATGCGGAGGTCCCGGAGGTCCAGGCTGTCCAGACCGGGCAGGGCTTTCAGCGCCGTTACCAAGGCGGGCCAATCCGGGACACCTTCCAGCGCCCCTCCGCCCTCCACGGCGCGCTTCCGGGCGCGCTCCGCCTCCTGCGCCTTCCGGGCCCGCTCCACGTATCCGGGGTCCCTCCGGGAGAGGGTAAAGGCGGCGAGGCGCTCCGGGTTAGACCTGTAGGAGGAGGTTTCCCCCGAAGGAATGATCTCATCCGTGGTGGTAACGGGGTCCGTGATGAAGGCCGCAATCCGCAGCAAAAGATGCTCCCCCAGATCCTCCATGGGGGGCCAGTCGCCGATATTCGGCCCGTAGCGGAGGGGGGTTTCGGGCCGGGGGGCCTTGAAACCGCTGTAGACCCTGGCCCGGTAGGGGCTGTCGTCGTAGCGGTAGACCGGCCCGTCCGTTTCCCCCAAAACCGCCGGGGGCAGGCGTTCCGCCGAGGCCAGGTAACCCCCGTTGGCGGCGGTGGCGGCTATGCTCCGGGCGTCCATCAGGGCTACCGAGGCGATTTGGCCGTCCGCCGGGCGGGAACCCTCCCGGTTGGGGAAGTTCCTCGTGGTGTGCCGGATGGAAAGCCCGTTGTTGGCCGGCACGTCCCCCGCCCCGAAGCAGGGCCCGCAAAAGGCGCTGCGGATGACCGCCCCCGCCGCGATAAGGCGGCTCATGCAGCCGTTTCTGGCAAGTTCCAGCATGACGGGCTGGCTCCCCGGATACACCGAAAGGGAGAAGGCCCCGCCGGCCCCCGCCCGGCCTGCCGGCGCCAGAATAGCCGAGGCGGCCATAATATTCTCGAAGGTCCCCCCGGCGCAGCCCGCAATGATCCCCTGATCCACCCGGACCCGGTACTTCCCCGGCCCGCCGGAGCCTCCCGTATCCACCTTGTCGCAGAGCGAAACCCCGGCCTTTCCATTCAGGGCCTCCCTGCCCAAAATATCCTCCGCCTCCCGTTCCACCTGCCGCAGCAGATCCCCCGGATCGGAGAGAAAGGCGTCGATCTCAAAGACATTGCTCGGGTGAAAGGGCAGGGCTATCATGGGCTTAACCGCGGAAAGATCGATACGGACAAGCCCGTCGTAGTAGGCCAGGGCCGCCGGGTGCAGCGCCCGGTAATCCTCCTCCCGGCCATGAACGGCCAGATAGCGGCGTATCGACTCATCGGTTTCCCAAATGGAAGACCAGCAGGTAGTCTCCGTGGTCATGACGTCGATGCCGCAGCGGAATTCCGGCGAAAGTGCCGCGATACCGGGGCCGAAAAATTCCAGCGCCGCATTCTTCACGAGGCCGTCATTAAAGACCGCGCCCACCAGCGCCAGCGCCACATCCTGGGGCCCCACGCCGGGCCGGGGCGCCCCGCTCAGCTCCACCCCAATCACCCTGGGGTAGGCCATATCGTAAGTCTGCCCGAGGAGCTGCTTGACCAGCTCGCCGCCCCCCTCGCCCACACCCATGGTCCCCAGGGCCCCGTAACGGGTGTGGCTGTCGCTCCCCAGAATCATCCTGCCGCCCCCGGCCATGGTCTCCCGCACGTAGGAATGGATCACCGCCAGATGCGGGGGCACATAGATACCTCCGTACTTCTCCGCGGCGGAAAGCCCGAAGACATGATCATCCTCGTTGATCGTGCCGCCCACAGCGCAAAGGGAATTGTGGCAATTGGTCAGCACATAGGGCAGCGTAAACTCCTCAAGCCCGCAGGCCCGCGCCGTCTGGATAATGTTGACAAAGGTAATATCGTGAGACGCCAGCGAATCGAAGGCAAGACTCAGCCGGCCCGCCTCCGTCCCCCGGTCATGCGCCGCGAGGATCCCGTGGGTTATCGTACCCTCCCGTGCCTGGGCAAGCGCGCTGTCCCGGCCCCGCCCCAGGCGTCCCGCAAGGCGTCCCGCAAGCTCCGGGCTCTCCGAGTCCTCCAGCACTTCCCGGCCATCGAAAAGCCAGACCCCGCCATTCATCACCGTAACCATGACACCCCCCGTCTTCGCCGCCATCGCAGTGTGAGCATAATAGCACATTTGGGGCGCAAGGAGGAGAGCGGGAATCAGGGGGGGAGCCCGAAGCCCGGCCGCAGGCGGTCCACGGGGAAATCCGGCGCAAGGCTTTTCCGATCGCTGCATAAGCAGCTGCTCTGCGAATACAACCAGACGTTATGTAGCATTTGGGCCTAAAATTTGCTGTAAAACGATAAAAATCCCATTGACAAAATGAATAATTTATAATTATAATGTAATTATGGCTGGTTTAAACTTCATTTGGGATGAAAATTATAATGCGGAAAGAATATGATTTTTCAAAGGCAAAACAAAACCCGTATATAAAAAAATTACGGAAACAAATTACGATAAGAATTGATGCAGACACGATTGAATATTTCAAAAAGCAGGCAGAAGAAACCGGAATAAAATATCAAAATCTAATAAATTTATATTTATCAGAATGTGCCATGAATCAAAAAACAATAGAAATAACATGGAAAGAAAAAATGTAACAAGACGGCTCAAATATCCCATAACATTTCGCAGGCCGGGCCGCCTACTGGCGGCGAAGCATATACATGCCTGTTATGTGAAGTGCCCTTGCTTACGGATTGCCAGTTAAAACATAATTAATGGTAAGCAAATATTTATTAAATAAATCTTCTTGCTTGCCGGATGCTGCCAATAATTTATCAATTTCCGGATTTGGATCATCCCAAATATTATGATAAAATAATCGCTCCAAATAAGTTTCTATTCTGTCAATTTGATCCTTTGAAAGTATCTGTCGGTATAATAATTTCTCCATTTCATTAGTTGTTTTCATATTACAAGCATTTATTAAAATATCTTTTAACATTGGCCCCCATGTCATTACGGAGCCTTTATGCCATATCCTCCTGGCTTTATTTTGTTCTGAGGTTAAATTTGTATTTCGTTTTATGGGTATCCATTTTTCTATATTGCTTTTTTCTGATATTACTTTTGACAAGGATGAAAAGTTACTCGTTTCATTATTCCTATAATCAGCAGCAGAATCAAATAATGCTTTTGAAGGAAAAAGATAAATACAATTTGGTAAAATGTAACTTCTTACAATATCAATTGATGTAGGATAATTTTTATCCTTGGATGCCTCTGCAATATATTTTTTTAGGGGTGATGACGCTATATTGGCTTCGATAATCATAGATCTGATTATTTCATTGGCTTGAGATCTTGAGAAGTTAGTTTTCTTTAATAAATATTGTAAAAAATTATCTTCCGAGTGATTGCTTCCTGGTTCAGCACCAGTAAAATCTTCCCATATTTCTTTATATATAACAGAAAATCGTTCAATCAAGGTAGAATTATAAAATGGGACTTGCCTCAATTTTGAATGCGCATCCAAATTTGTTACCATTAAGCTATCAAATAATTTCCGTTTGCCTTCATCGCTATTGGGTGATATGAATATTTTACAATCAATTTCTTTTTGACCGTTTAATATCTGAGCCGCTGTCTTATGTTGTCCATCAAAAAGATATATTTTATTATTGACAAGTCTTGCTATAGCGGGAGCTAATTGAGGATGTCGCTTTAAATGTTTAGCGAGTTCAAATAGACGTTTTTGATCAATGACTCTGGGTTGCAAACCTTCTTGGTCGTCATTTTGCACCCAGGTGATAGGAATTCTGGCATAAAAGTAATCAACCTCAAGTATATCATCATGTAGCAATTGATAATTTTTTTCTTGACTATGATCTTTTAAAATAATATGACTATTGTGATCATTTATAGTAGCTATAGATATATTTTTCTGTCCTTTGTATTCAAGTATATCTTGTAGTTTTACATTGTTTTGTCTGTTTTCATACAATCGTTGAATAAAAATTTGATCCCTAACTTCATAAAGAGTTTGATCCCTTTTTCGCCTATTATATTCCTTTAATACTACCTTAACATTAACAATATCAGATGGACCATCATAAGAAAATGCAGTGACATGGTCATATTCAATTTCATCGGTATCGTTGATAATCTCACCTGAAATAAAGCACCTTAATACACCATCACTTCCGGTTTGATTCCTTTTTACAATCTCCTTTTCTCTATCAGAAATTTGACGAATCCCCATATTATCCTCCTTATACAAAAGTATAGTTTAATAGACACTATCCTATTATGAAAACAATGTCAAGGGGTTGTATTTTATAATTTTGCCAAACCCAACGGGGCCGTAATGCCTAAGTCATTGCGGCCTTCGGAGTTCCGGAACCTTGGGCGCAGTATACCCTGAACTATTGTTGAAAATATTGTTACAAATACGTGAGCAATACTGGTGCAAGATTTGACATACAAAAATATTTTGATTAAATTTCAGGAGAGTGGAGAAATTGATATGAAAAAAATTGTTTTATTTATTATGGCTTTTGTGCTTGTGGGTATACATTATGGATTTTCTTTCGGTATTCAGGAATATGGCAATGGCGATATAATAACAATCGATAGAACCATTTCATCTTCTTTTGACGGCATACATTTAGAGACCGGCGCAACGGTGAATTTATACCAGAACCCGGAACAAAAAATATCCATTACCGTAGATTCAAATATTGAGAAATTTATACAAACGGAAATAAAAAACGGTATTCTTGATATAAAATACTGGAATGGATACAACCGGCCAACACAAAACATTATTAATATTTATACGCCAGGAATTCAAAGTATTGCAATATCCGGTTCAGGCACTATTGTTATAGCGGACAAAATAACGACGGACTCACTAAAGACACATATTTCAGGCTCCGGTGAAATAGAAGGCCCTGTAGAGTGTGATACCCTGGCAATAAGTATTTTCGGCTCCGGCGATATAAAACTGAATGGAAGAAGCCGGGAAGCGGAAATAAGCATATCCGGATCAGGAGATGTTGTCTGCGACAAGTTACAGGTGAATAACGCCGATATTAGGATAAGCGGATCCGGTGCGGTATTAATAGATGTTGCGGATAATCTAAAGGGACGGATTTTTGGTTCCGGTAATATACTCTATCTTGGAACTCCAAGAATAAATTTCAGGGCTTCAGGTTCGGGTAAAATAAGTATATTAAAATGATGACCCCAAGAACCCGCGGGAGGGGCGGGCAGCGGGGTTCGTCATATCCGAAACGCTCAAGACAAACGGGGTTTTCAAGCCTGCAGGCCCCTTCCCCATTCCGCATCATTTCCGGCATACCGGGACAGGGGGCTCAACACGGGGCTTCCCCCGCTCAAGCGGATTCCTGGTACACGCCGGGGATGCGCCCGTAATCACAAAACGCCGCACCCGGACCTTTACTTAATCAACAGGAACTCTACCCTCCGGTTCTTCCAGCGGTTGTCCCGGTCATTGGGGCTCACCACGGGACGGGTACCCCCGGCGCCGCTGTGGGTCAGGCGGTTTCTGCTTACTCCGAAGCCCGCCAGGGCGTTCACGGTGAACTGGGCCCGGGCCTCACTCAGGGGCTGGAGTTCCTCCACCTGTTCCTTGACGGTTTGCAGCACCGGGTTGGCGTGGCCTTCGACTTGCACACGGTAGTCCCGGAACTTGTTGAGAATTTGGGCTATGCGCCGGAGTATGCGGTTGTTGTTTTCCACCGTTTCCGGGGGAAGGCCCACAAAGTCCGCTGCGCTGGGGCGGAACACTATCGAGGGGACCTGAATGCGCAGCCGGTCCCCGTCCCGTATCACCAGGACATCGACCCCTATCTTCGCCTCCAGGAGCGATTCGTTCCCCAGGGAGTCTACCGCCCGGAACTGCACGGGGTAATCCGAGGCGGACTGCACCAGTTCGCCCCGGGAACTCCGCCCGTCCCAGATGGTCCGTTCGGCGGGGGTCCCCCGGCCTTCGATGCGGTAGAACAGTTGATGCGGCGGTTCGGGCTCCCGTACTTCCAGACTCCAGTTGGTAATGGGCGAAGCGTCCCTCGCGCTGAGGAACATGGAGAGTTCGTCTTCCACGCCGTCATTGTCGGGGCTGAAGTAATCCGGCGCTGAGCGGAAACTCAGCTCAGGCCCCGACACGTCAACGGTGATGGCCCCGGCCTGGGCGCTTACCACATCGCCCTTGACGTAGATCACGGTGAGTTCCGGGCTGTACCGCCCCTCCTTTACCGCGCCTGCCGCATCAAGACCGTTCCAGACAATCGTTTCCGGGGGCGCCCCGGAGGCGGGCGTTTCCGGCGAGGCCGCTTCCGGCCAGCTCCGCAGCACAGTTCCCGCATCGTCCCTGAGTTCCAGCCTCCAGGACTCTACGCCCTCACGGATGGAAAGCATGGTTCCCAGCCTGATCCCCGGCGTCTGGGGCCCCTTGGGGGCTATTCCCGAGGCGGAGGCCGTGAGGAAGGCCCGTGGTACCCGTGCATCCAGGCTTATGCTTTCTATGACTCTGCGGGTGCTGTTTCCCGCGTCATCGGTGGAAATGACGCTGAAGCGGTAGGTCCCGTCGGGCACGGAATTCCCCGCCTCGTCGTTTCCGTCCCAACTGAGTTCCGGCGCGGCGCCGGTCCAGGTCCAGCTCCGTATTACGGCGCCGTCACTGCCGGTGATCTCCGCCGTCCAGGAATCGTCGCCCTGGGTCTCTACCCCCAGGGGCAGGGTGTCCCGGGCCCCGTCCCCGTTGGGGGAGAAGACCGTGTAGGGCGCTGAGACCGCAGCCGCCGGCTGTACCGTATCCAAAATGAAGGACCGGGACACTGCCTCCGGCTGGTTTCCGGCGGCGTAACGCACCGTGATCCGGGCCGTGTAGGCGCCGTCCGGGGCCGCTGCGTTTCCCGAATCCCTGCCGTTCCATGAGATGGCGGCGGGAACAGTGTTCTGCCCCTCGAAGAAGCGCAACACCCTTCCCCCGGCGTCCAGTATCTCCACCCGGTAGGAATTTATCCCCGCCCGTTCCTGAATCTGGGGCAGCAGGGAGATGGTATCTTTAACCCCGTCCCCGTTGGGGGAAAAGGAGCGGAAATCCGTGGTGATAAACACGGGGGTATCGGCGGTACTCAGCGTAAAGTCCGCCTCGTTGGATTCGCCCCGGTTTCCCGCGGGGTCCGTGGCGGAGAGCCGGTAACGGTACTCCCCGTCCGGGGCCAGGGCACCGGTGTCGTCCAGACCGTCCCACTCAAGCCGGGCCGGGGGCACCCCGGCCATGCGCATCACCCGCAGCGCCTCGGTAGCCTCCGCCCGCCGCACGGTTCCCAGCCAGAGAACCTCAGCGGAACCTTCCTGAAGAAAGACCATCACATCCTGATTGCCGTCATTGTTCGGCGAGAAAGCATCGTAACCCGTCTTGACCGAAGACCTGGGCGGGGTTAGGTCCAGGGTAACGTAGGGCGAGGATGCGGAGGAAAGGTAGCCGTTCCGGTAGGATACGGCGATGCGCCCGTAGTAGGTTCCCTCGGCAAGGGGGGCGCCGGAATCGTCCAGCCCGTCAAAGTCTATGCGCTCCGGCGGCGGACTCCCGCTGACGGCAAGGGTCCTCCGCACCGTATCGTTACGGTCCCGGATCTGGAACTCCCAGCCGGTGATTCCCTCCCGCACGGGAAGTCCCACGATCACCGTCATGAGGTCCTTCGCCCCGTCCCCGTTGGGAGAGAACCACGCGTCGGCCACGGCAAGATTCACCGTGGGCTGTATCGTGCTGATAATAATATTTTCGAGAGCCGCCTCCTCCGTGTTGAGTGCCCGGTCCGTGGCGCGGACCCGGTACTGGTAAACTCCGTCGCCCACAATGCGGCCTGCGTCATCGGTACCGTCCCACTCAATATTCGCCAGCTCCGTCTCGCGGAGGGTGAAGCTCTTCACCTTGTTTCCCTGACTGTCCCAAATATCCGCCTCCCACAGCTCTTCCCAGGAGCCGGTCTCGGCTATGACGATGGTGTCCTTGCTGCCGTCTCCGTCGGGTGAGAAGATGCGCTCACTCTCGGCCAGGGGCCGGATGATGATCTCCGGCGGCGTGTTGTCCACCACCACCTCGTAGGGCTCCGTGGTGATCACATTCCCGTTGTCATCCGCCGCGGTAACGGTAAAGTGGTAGTTCCCGTCCGGGGCAAGCTCCCCGGAGTCCAGCGTCCCGTCCCAGCGAAGGCTTGAGGGTATCTCCACCCCCGCCTTGACCTGGATGAGGCGCAGCATGATGTTTTTCACCCCCTGAGTTTCGGGGCGAAGTTCCTTGTTCCGGTAGGTCCGCACCACCTCCCCGGCGTCATTCTTGATCTCGAAGATCCATTCATTCACGTAACGCTGATCCTGAATCCTGACGGGGAATTCCAGGGCGTCCGCCAGCCCGTCGTTGTTCGGGGAAAAGTAAACCGTCTCGGGATACTCCACAAAGACCTGGGGCGGCGTTCTGTCCACAACGCCCATCGACCAGGTGGCCCCCCCGCCTATGGCGTAGATGGGCCCCGAAATGGGCTTGAGGGCCAGGTTTGCCGCTATGTCCCCGTCCGTGGGAAGCCTTCCGCCCATGAGCCCCTGCCCACGGGTCTTGATCGTAAAGTTAAGCCCCACCCCCAGAGAGGGAAGGGGCGGCATAACCCGGTTGCTCCCCCAGATGTTTTCGTAGCCGTTGATGCCCCAGGCTGCGGAAATCGTAATCATTTCCGCCAGCACCAGCCGGGCGCCGATTTTGAGGGCAAGATTATGCATGGAAGGAATGCTCAGGTCCAGCGCCCCGGAGAGGAGGAGCGGGTCAGCGGTGTCGCCGGTACTTCTAATATGGAGAAAATCCGCAGACGCGCCGAAAAGCGGGGTAAAGGCCGAAGGATAGGAGCTCTTTCCCAGACCCTTCATGGCAAAGGCGAAGGTCATATTCTCGAAGGAGCCGAGCTTGCCCATGTTGTAACGGACCCCCAGGTCCCCGGCAAGGGTAAGCCCGCCCCCGCCGCCTACATTAAGCCCCAGGCCCACGGTGAGGCCGGGGTAAATATCCTTGGCGGCAAAGAGATTCCCCCGTATATGGTGGCCGCTCCCCTCAAGCAGGTGGAAAAAGGGGCTGTAGAGATAGTTGGCGGAACCGCCGAAGACGGCAAATTTTGTAGGCACCGAGAGGCCGAGATTCAGGGCGTGACCGAATTGATAGCTCCCAAAATCCGTGAGCAGGAGGTAGCCCGCATCCAGGGTGATACGCTGAAGTTCCCCCAGGGCGGCGGGATTCACCGCGGCGGCATGGACCCCGTCCCGGGATGTGGAAAAGGCCCCGGACCCGGCCAGGACAGGGGAGAAAAGTTCCTCCCCCGCCTCCGCGCCGGGAACCAAAGGGGGAAGCTGCGCGTGGAGCGCGCCGCCTGCCGCAGCCAGAATAAGCAAAAACAACAGGGGCTTCCTAAACATACCACATCCTTTGTGATTCGCCTTCATATTTTATCAATTATGCTGCGCATCGGGCAAACCTTCAAGAGAGAAGTCAGGAGTAGAGAATTTAAGAAGAGGGGGCCGAGCCCCCTGAAGAACCCGCTAAGAACTCGCTTGCGCGAGGGAGGGTTCGCGGGGGAGAGCCTCCTCCCCGCTTCGCGGGTCCGGGGTCTGGCGCTACCCCCAATGCGGGGGCCGCGGCCCCCGCAACGCCCCGTACCCTCTTCCCCCCTGTCGGGGTTTCCGATGCCGCATGATCGGCTACCTTAGACCCCCCGGCACCTCGCGTGACTTAAGGCCCAAATAGCATATCTCGAAGGAGCCCATCCGGCAGGAATTCTGTCAGGGCATGGGGCTTTTGATCGGAGGCTATTATCTACAAGGTTTCAATGTCCCGGAGGGAAAGCCCCGTGGCGGCGGCTGTTTGTTCCGCAGAAAGCCCCATGGACTTTAATCTGCGGGCCGTCTCCAGCTTCTCTTCTTCCCGGCCCTCCTGCCGGGCGTCATCGGCCACGGCCTGTAGGTCCCGCCGCCACATCTCCTCCTTCTCCGCCATCTCCCGCCGCCGCTCGCTCCAGCTCAGCCGCTTTAACTCCACCACCGCCTTCGTTACCTCAGGGTGTTCCTCCGCCAGCATATC
>JAISQV010000160.1 GCA_031273985.1 Spirochaetaceae bacterium
GGCCGAGCCCCCTACGCTCCAGCCTCCTCGGGCCTGCGGCCCTGCGGGGTCTTCCGCTACCCCCGTGCGGGGACACCCCGCAACGCCCCGTACTCTCTCCCTGGAGTTTGCGGAACCGCCCTAGGCGGTGACGCACACTCCCAAGCAGAAGCCGCTTTGCGGCTTCAGCAGCAACGCCCCGTACTCTTTCCCCGGAGTTTACGCGGGGGAGCCCCCGTAGCGCTATCGCAGGGCATCCTTCATGGCCTTCACGTAGTCGTAGATTGCCGGCCCCGCGCCGCCGCCGTGTTCCGCGACAAGCCGCACGATGGCGCTGCCCACGATGACCCCGTCGGCGGTTTTGGACAGGGCGGCGGCCTGCTCCGGGCTGTGTATGCCGAAGCCCACGGCCAGGGGAATATCCGTTACCCGGCGCACCCGTTCCATGATCGGGGCCAGGTTTGTGTCTATCGCGCCCCGGATTCCCGTAACCCCCAGGGAGGAGACCAGGTAGATGAAGCCCGCCGCCTCCCCGGCTATCCGGCTAACGCGCTCCTCCGAGGTGGGCGCTATGAGGGAGATGAGGTCCACCCCGTAACTCCGGGTAATATCCCGCAGCTCCCCCTGCTCCTCGAAGGGCAGGTCCGGGATGATGATTCCGTCGAGGCCCGATTTCCGGCATTGTTTGAAGAAGCGGTCGTAGCCGTAGTGAAACACCGGGTTCAGGTAAGTGAGAAACACCAGGGGCACGGAGCTCCGGGCCCGCACCCGTTCCGCCAGGGCGAACAGTTTTTCCACCGTGGCCCCGGCCTTGAGGGCGCGCAGGTTGGCCTCCTGAATCACCGGCCCCTCGGCTATGGGATCGCTGAAGGGAACGCCTATTTCCACGAGGTCCGCCCCGGCGCGGATCATCTCCATAATGAAGGCTTCGCTCTTTTCCATGTCCGGGTCTCCGCCGGTAAGGAAACCGATAAAAGCCTTCCCCTTGTTGAAGGCCTGTGCAATGTTACTCATGGCTGCGCCTCCGCTGCGCCGTGACGGCCCCAGGCCTCGTACAGGAATTTGAAAATTCGCCGCAATTTCGCGCCCTCCCTGGATTTATGCTTCATCAATTGCTTCTCCCCGGTACTTCGCTATGGACGCGACATCCTTGTCCCCCCGTCCGGAAAGGCAGATGATGAGGGCCTCGTCCCTGGCCATGCGCGGCGCCATGATCCGGGCGTGGGCCACGGCGTGGGCGCTTTCTATGGCGCAGATGATGCCTTCGCTCCGGGCGAGGTACTCGAAGGCCGCCACGGCTTCGTCGTCGGTAACGGGTACGTACTGCGCCCGGCCCGTGTCGTGGAGCCATGCGTGCTCCGGGCCTATGCCGGGGTAATCGAGGCCCGCAGAGATCGAATAGACCGGCGCTATCTGGCCCTCGGCGTTCTGGCAAAACCAGGATTTCATGCCGTGGAATATGCCTACGCTGCCCCGGCTCAGGGTAGCCGCGTGCCGTTCCGTGTCTATACCCTCCCCGGCGGCCTCGCAGCCTATGAGCCTGACGCCCCGGTCGTTTATGAAGGGATGGAATATACCCATGGCGTTGCTGCCGCCCCCCACGCAGGCTATGATCGCGGCGGGGAGTCTGCCTTCCCGTTCGAGGATCTGCCGCCGGGCTTCCCGGCCTATGACACTCTGGAAATCCCGGACTATGAGGGGAAAGGGATGCGGCCCCATGACGGAGCCGAGGACATAGTGAGTGTCGTGGACCCGGCCCGCCCATTCCCGCATGGTTTCGTTTACCGCATCCTTGAGGGTGCGGGTGCCGGAGCTAACGGCGTTGACCCTGGCCCCCAGGAGCCGCATCCGGTACACATTGAGGGCCTGGCGGCGGGTGTCCTCCTCGCCCATGAAGATTTCACATTCCAGGCCCAGGAGCGCCGCCGCCGTGGCCGCGGCAACCCCGTGCTGGCCGGCGCCGGTCTCCGCTATGATCCGGGTTTTGCCCATCTTCCGGGCCAGGAGGGCCTGCCCCAGAACATTGTTGATCTTGTGGGAGCCCGTATGGTTGAGGTCCTCCCGCTTGAGGTATATCTTCGCTCCCCCCAGGTCCCGGCTCATTTTTTCCGCAAAGTAGAGCAGGGAGGGGCGGCCCGCATAGTTGTTGAGCAGGTCCTCCAGTTCCGCATTGAAGCGGGGGTCTTCTTTGTAGTGGTTGTAGGCCTTTTCCAGGGCCCCTATTTCATTCATCAGTGTTTCGGGGATGTACTGCCCGCCGTATTCGCCGAATCTGCCGTCCTTCACCGCTCTCCTCCTGTGATGTTGAAGCGGCGCACCTTGTCCGCCAGGGCCATCATCTTTGCCCGGTCCTTGAAGCCGCCGCTTTCCGCCCCGCTGGAAACATCGATACCAAAGGGCCCAAGCCGCAGGGCTTCTTCTATATTATCCAGGTCTATGCCCCCGGCAATGAAACAGGGGACCGGGCAGCCCTCCCCGCGCAGGAGGGACCAGTCAAAGGGCCGCCCGCCGCCGGGAGAGGCGCCGTCAAAGAGCAGGAAATCCGCCGCCGCGAAAGCTGATGCGTCCGCGCCGGGCCCCAGGCTGAGGGCCTTGATCACGGGAACGCCGCAGCTTTCCCGCAGCTCGGCAAGACGGGCCGCGTCCCCGCCGCCGTGGTCCTGCACCATGTCGATGAGCCCGTCCCGGCAGAGGGCCGCTATTTCTCCGGCGGGGGCGTCCGTAAAGACCCCCACGACCCTTATACCCTCCCGCAGCCGGGAGCGGAGCCGGGCGGCCCTGGCGGGGTCCACCTGCCTCCGGCTGGGGGCAAAGACAAAGCCGATAAAATCCGGCGCCGCCTCGTTGGCCGCGTCAATGTCCTCCTCCCGGAAGAGGCCGCAGATCTTGAGCTTCGCCATCAGCCCCCCCCTGGCAGCCGGTCCTCCGGCAGCCGGTCTCCCGGCAGCGCCGCGTCCCGCAGTTCCGCCAGACGCCGGCGCCGGTCCGCCGCCCTCATCAGGCTTTCCCCGACGAGAAGCGCGTCCACGCCGAAGCCGGAAAGCAGGCGCACATCCTCCGGCGTGGCGATGCCGCTTTCGGACACCGCCAGGATCCCGCCGGGTATGAGCCCCCTGAGCCTTCCGGTAAGGGTGATGTCCACCTCGAAGGTTTTCAGGTCCCGGTTGTTGATCCCTATGATCCGGGCGCCGGCCCCGGCGGCCCGCTTCACCTCGTCCTCCGTGTGGGCCTCCGTCAGCGCTGAAAGCCCCAGGCTCCGGGCGGTTTCCAGGTACAGGTCCAGCTTTTCCCCAAGGAGCGCGCAGATCAGCAGCACCGCCGCTGCGCCGAGAAGCCTGGCCTCGTATATCTGGTAAAGATCGACGATGAAGTCCTTCCGTAACACCGGCAGAGCCACGGCGGCGGCAATCCCGCTGAGAAAGGCGTCGCTGCCCATGAAGTAATCGGGCTCGGTAAGCACCGAGATCGCCGCCGCTCCCGCCGCCTCGTAATCCCCGGCTATGTCCAGGTAGGGAAAGTCCCGGGCTATGATCCCCCGCGAG
Organism: Spirochaetaceae bacterium; assembly: GCA_031273985.1. Lineage (GTDB taxonomy): Bacteria > Spirochaetota > Spirochaetia > Treponematales > Breznakiellaceae > JAISQV01. The sequence goes on from JAISQV010000160.1 coordinate 3,522, forward strand.
GGGGAGGCCCGTTTCACCTCGCAGATGAAGGCCGGCATACCGGCGGAGCCCGGCGCGGAACTCCGGCGCGGCGGGGAGGCGGGAGAGAGGGCCGCCTCGAAGGGCGGCGGCGAAGCGCTCCCCGAAACGGGGGCCGGAACGGGGTCCCGGCCGGGGCGCGTTTCGGCGGCCCGTTTCAGAGCCGCGTCCCGGATCACCTCCAGGGGGACCCGCTCCCGGGCCGCCCCGACCCGCCGCCGGGCGGCAGCGGCAATATCGTCAAGGAACATGGCCTCACCCCGCTCTTGGCTTTTCCGCCGGGGGCGCTTCGGGAACCGGGGAGCGGGCCGCGGAATCCCCGCCCGACCGGGCGATGAACCGCTCAAGCTGCGCCCCGGCCCTGCCGGAATCGATGGTTTCCCGCGCCATCTCCAGGCCCTCCTCCATACTGAGCCCCGGCCGGGCTATGTAGATCGCCGCCGCCGAATTGAGCAGCACCGCGTCCCGCTGGGGGCCCTTCATCCCGTCCAGAATATTCCGGGTAATCAGGGCATTGTCCGCCGGAGTCCCGCCCTCAAGGTCCGCCCTGGCGCAGCGCTTCAGCCCGAATTGCTCCGGTTCCAGCACATAGGAACGGAAACTGCCGTCCCTCACCTCGCAGACACTGGTAGGGGCGCTGAGGCTGATCTCGTCCAGGCCGTCCTGACCGTGCACCACCAGGGCGCTCTTGACCCCCAGATTGGACAGCACCTGCGCCAGGGGTTCGATCAGCCTTTCATCGTAGACCCCCAGCAGTTCCATGTTCGCCCCCGCCGGATTCACCAGGGGCCCCAGGATGTTGAAGATGGTCCTGATCCCCAGCTCCTTCCGCACAGGCGCCACGTACTTCATCGATATATGGTAGTTCTGGGCAAAAAGAAAGCAGAGCCCCATCGTTTTGAGCAGATCCAGACTGCGCTCCGGCGGCGCGCCTATGTCCACTCCCAGCGCCTCCAGCAGATCCGCCGCCCCGGAACGGCTCGAAGCGGCCCGGTTCCCATGCTTTGCCACGGGGATCCCCGCGGCGGAAATAACCAGCGCCGAGGTGGTGGAGATGTTGAAGGAATTGGAACGGTCCCCGCCGGTCCCCACGATCTCCAGCACGTCCAGATCGTGCAGAATCCTGATACAATGCTTCCGCATCCCCGCGGCGCTGGCCGTGATCTCCTCGATGGTCTCACCCTTCACCGCCATAGCCGTCAGAAAGGCCGCCATCTGAATGTCGCTGGCCTCCCCGCTCATGATCTCGTGCATCACCGCCTCGGCGTCCCCATAACTCAGGTTTTCCCGGTTCGCCGCCTTCACAATGGCCTCTCTAATCACATCAACCCCCGTTGTTACTATTTATAGAAACATTTGTTTCTTTATATAGTAACGCCAAAAACGAGTCAAGGGGATCAGGAGGGGGCCAAGCCCCCTACGCTCCAGCCTCCTCGGGCCTGCGGCCCTGCGGGGGCTTCCGCTACCCCCACAGCGGGGACACCCCGCAACGCCCCGTACTTTCTCCCTGGAGTTTGCGGAACCGCCATAGGCGGTGAAGCAAACTCCCAAGCTGAAGCCGCTTTGCGGCTTCAGCAGCAAAGCCCCCGGCTTACCGCAATTATGGGCGCAAATTTACAAAAATAAGCGAATTTTTTTCAAATGCTATAGAAATCATTCTTCAGTTGTACTATAATAAGAGCCGTTGGAGTTATTTAAGCTAATTGGGCGGATTTTAGGCTTGGAAGCCCCTGATCCGCGCATCATACAATAAAGTATAAAAATAAGAGCAAGGATTTTTGCCATGAACAATCTCCCCTCTAAATTGCGGAATAGGGCGCAGGGCTTCGGAATCGCCGGGGCTTTTCTTATGCTTGGCTCGCTCTTCTTCATCTCATGCTTAAACCCTGTGGGCCTCCCCATCGACCTTAGCATTAAAATTTCGGGCGAAATCGACGTACGCAGCACCGATTATGCGATTCTGTGGGTGATCAACCGCACGAACAGCGTCGATGTCAAAAGCCTGACCATTACACGTACGGGGGGGGGGGGGACGTCTCTGACGACTACCCAAAAGAGGTCCTAAGCAAGCCCGCCCATGCGTCCACCTACGCATCGTACCATCAGCCGACGGATGCGCCCTATGGGATCAGCATCATCACCCAATCCAGCGATGAGGCCTCGAAAGAGCCCGAGCAAACCTTCACCATCCCGGAACTGTATATGCCCAAGGCCGGGGCGAGCTATACCGTCTATATTTACCGGGCGCAGAACGGCGAACTCGTGGTCGAAGCCGGAACGATAACGCGGCCCCTGGATCAGGGTGATACGGAAAACCCGCCCGAGCCGCCCGCCGAGGGAACTCCGACCTATCCGCTTATCATCCGCAATGTTACAGCCGACGCCAATGCCCAGGCTGTTTCCTTTAAACTGGGCGGAAATGACCCTATTGAGGTAGACGGGCCCAATTCAGGGGACGAGGTGCTCTGGTACTTCCCCGCCGGGCAGTACCAGGTGCAGGCGACCCTGTACAACCCGCCGAATGAGACGCCAACGGTCACGACGAATGCCAGGAATGTGCCGATAATCGTGCCCAACGATTCACAGTCCTGGCATACCCTGTATATGTGGATTTACAAGACCAGGAGCGGCGGCTACGGCACCACCACGGTCTGGCCCCCCAACCCGAATGACGCGGCGGATATTGATATGGACGCCGTAACCGGCGATGGTTCGGGCCTCTTGAAGATCATCAACAAGAGCGAGACCGGCGACTTCCTCAAGAATATCAGGATACTCACCGTCGGCGGCGGAAATGCCCCCGGCGCGACAGAATTTGGCAAGGACGGAAATCCGAGCTTCACGAAAGACATGGAATGGACCACGGCTCTTCAGCCCGGTTTCTATACGGTTGAATTCATGCCCTCAAGGCAGAATTTCTACGGTATAACCCTTACCGTCCAGATCAAAAAAAGCGAAGTAACGACCGTGTCGTACTATGACCGGCTTGCCAATCCGGACCTGCCGCCGACCGACGAAGGGTACGGCAGCGGCCTCATCAAGATTGTCAACAAAACCACCACGGGCGTTGTGAACGCCGTGGATATTAGGGACACCAACGACGGTGACTGGTTGATGACCTACACCTACGTGCAGTTCACCCCGTCCAGCCCCATCAACTACAACAGCACCGGGCGTATAGGCGTGGCCGGTACCGCTGCCTTCCCCATAACGGAGGGCGCGCATTACATGATCCAGGTGGGGCTTGGCCTCCCGGGGAGAACCGTGGTCATTGAGCGCCTGGCTGCCATCAAGGACCAGGTGGTGGAGATCGTGATTAATGACAGCGATATACCGAGTGAGCCTGTAGCGGTTTTTGTACCGGTAACGAATATCACACTCAGCCAGAACAGCATAAGCTCGACTATTGGCACTTCCGCAGACCTCTTTAGTACTACTCCGCTTAATCTTAGCGCTGTGGCCGGGGTTTATCCCGAGAACGCCACGACAAAGAGCCCCGTCACCTGGGAATTACTAAGCGGCGGGACTTACGCGGACCTCGATGACGGTATTATCACCGTCAAGCCCCGCACCGGTGCGGCGGCGGATACTCAACAAATCTCTGTCCGGGCGAGAATCGACAACGCGGCAGGAAGCGCCGATGCCAGAATCCCTTACACTCAGTCCTTTACTATTACACTCAACTATACTGTTACGACGGTTACGCCGCCGACAGTGAGTCCGCCGGCGGGGGAGGCGCTAACGAATGGGATTTATGTCGCCGTTAAAGGGGATGATTCATGGCCTGGTACTATCAACTGGCCTGTGCGGTCGCTGTGGAAGGCGGTAGAAATAGCCAAAACCAGGACCGACCTCAAAGTTTTTGTTTTGGGCGAGCTAATACCTGGTCCCCTTGATGACAACAACGACACCGATACCCGTTCGGCGTTTGTGCTCAATAATAACACCAATTATCATGTGGTAGCTATTGAGGGCAAAAAATGGGACGGCGATGGAAACGGTTCAAAGGAGGATCCCGCTCTTACCCCCGCGCCCGCAGACACGAACAAGCGTGTGCTGGCTGTTCTAAACAGTACGCGGATAACGCTGCAAAAAATCATTGTTTATGGCGGCAGCATTACGGGGACTAACGCAACTGCTGCTTATGATACTAACGACTCTGGCGGCGGTATTTATATTCATGGTGCGAACAGCGGAGTGAGCCTGGAAGTTGACTCCGTTGTAAGAAACAATACATCGCAAATTGCAGGCGGCGGTGTCGCGGTCCACGGCGGTTCTGATTTGATTCTGTATAATGGCGCCACCATCAGAAACAACGCAGTTACATCCGGCGCCCTGGGCGGCGGCGGCGTATATGTCCTCAATGGCAGGCTCCAGATTGGGGATAATGGCAATGACGGTTTCATTGACAGTAACACCAGCGCGGCGGCCGGCGGCGGTGTGTATCTCGCCGCCAACGGTACCTTTACGCTGAACAAGGGCGGAATCAGGAATAACACCGCAGCCGGAAGCGGCGGCGGCGTGTATATCGCCGAGACAAGCAGTAAATTCACCATGACCTCCAATCTGGGGGGGGCGGAGAGCGTGATAAGCGGCAACCAGGCTGGGGGGGCCGGCGGCGGCGTGGCCAAGGGGACCACTGCGGCGGCGGCAGGCACCTTCGTAAAGAAGGCCGGCACCATCTACGGCTCAGGTCAAAGCGGCAATACCAGTGGCACTGGTTTTGGTCACGCGTACAGTCTAAGGCCGGCGAATCCCAGTAGCGGGCAATACAGTAACGCGACAACGACTGGGGCTGTTTCCCAGGCTGATCTCGACAAATAGCCGCTTCGCGGCGCCCCGGCAGCGGAGGCGGGGCGTCTGCGGATGCATCCCTCCCCCGCTGTCCCGCAGGGGCTGTAACCGCAAGGCAGAGCCGGTTCCAAAACCAACCGGGTTTTGGAACCGGCTCCATTCTTCGTAAGCCCCGCGCCAGGGCTGCTCCCCGCAGCGCCTCAGGGCTGGTAAACGTTCTCGTTGTTTCCCTGCCCCGGCGAATTGCCGCTGGTAACGGTAACGTACCAGTCTGAGGCAGTATTGCTGTCAGGGTAATCGGGCCTGCGGTTCAAAGTCCGGGTGGCGGTAACCCCCGCGGAAGAAGCGGCGTCAGCGGGGCCGCTCATGCCGCCCTCAGACCCGGTCCAGGCATCGGCGGCGGCCAGAAATTCCGCGGCTTGAGCCATCTTCTCATCCTTCCACCAGCCGCTCGAATCATCACAAAAGATGAGCGCATCCAGAACCCGGTCATCCTGATCGACCAGGTAAACGGCGGCTCCCTTCTTGTTGATGTTCTTCACCGCCCCGGGTATCCAGAGATCCCGGGCGCTGATCCTGGCTTCGTTCTCCTTGGTGTAGGGAATGGCGGCAAGATCTTCCCCTGTTTCATCCTGACATTCCTCATCCAGGGTCCTTAAGTGAAGTACAATGTACTCTTCATCTGCCACTTCGATGGGAGAAAATTCGTAGAAGGGTGTATCTTCCGGAGTTCCGCCAAGGTAGAGGCGCATTCCCCCAAGGTTACCGGCGCTGAGGGTGTAAAATTCTATGAATTCCACCTTGGGTTTGGAGTATTCTGTGCGTACTTCATTGATAAGGAGGGCGGGCATACGATCATTCCGGGCCCGGAGAGGAGTAAGCACCTGAAGGGTATTGCCGAAGGCATCCTCCACGAGCATATCCGCAGTGATTTTGATACCCCCCTCGCAGGGAGCCGCAAGAAAGAGCCGCACCTCGCTGCCCCCGGTGATACTGGCGATCTCCAGGGGCGGCTCAAGCTGCACGGATTTGACGCTTACCGGCAGAGAGAAGCTGAAGGAAAGTTCCTCGGTGGAAACAGCCCGCCAGCCGGTAAATTCCGGGGCCTCGGCACTGAGGCCAAACACCTCCTGCAGGGCCGTTTCCGCCGAGCAGGCGCAGCCCGCAAGGGGCAGCACCAGCAGCCACGCGAAGAGCTGCGGGAAGGCGCCGCACCGCTGCGGCATTTTTTCCTTTTTCATGGTAACCTCCAAAAAGGGCCCAGGGTATGCGGGTACGCCGGACACACCTTCAAAGGGCCGCTTCGAATGAATCGGGCTTTACCGGACGGTATTTTTTTTCGCCCATTATATATGGTGATTCGCAGCGGAAATGCTTTAATCAATACGAAAAAAAAGGTAAAATTCCGCCATGAATTTAAAGGATCTGCACTTCACCCGGCTTAATCTGGTCCAACCCCTGCGCTATCTGCGGGATGACAGCCTGAATCCCTTCGACGGGAGCGTTTCGGCCCTGCCTGCGGGCGGCTGGGAAGTCATGTTCAATATGATCATCGATTCGGAGCGGGGGCAGAATTTTGACGCGCCGCCCGGAAACCGCTACTTTGCGGCGCTGATTAACGCGGGGCGCGCTCCCCTGGAAGAGATGTCCCGCCCGGCGGAATCCGGCGCGGCGCATCCCGTCCCGGCGGAAACAGAGGCACAGGAAGCCCTGTACCTCCCTTCGGGCCTGTACTTCTTTACCCAGACGCGGGAATTCCTCCATGAGGCGGATCTTACCGACATGGCGCTGGAATTACAGCGGGAAGGGCTCTGGCAGCGGCTTGAGATGGAGAATCGCATCTATATCCGCTACCTCTACGAGGATTCCAGCGCCGTAACCCAGCTCTTCAGGCCCGTGAGCGGGGGTGATGCCTAGCAGCCTGCCCTGGGGCACCCCCCTATCCCTTGAGCGAAGACCTGCCGGCGGGCCGCCGCTCATGCGCCTGCCGGGCGGCATGGGCGGGCCTCGTGGGGGTATACCTACCGGTAGGTAGGTTGCCGGTATGCCTGCCGGGAGCGCCGCGGGGGGGCCGGGGGGCCTTCGGCCCTCCGGCGGGGGCGTTGCGGGAGCAGCGGCGCACTCCTCCGCCTAAAGGCGGAGGCTACTTATAATACAGGGGGAATTTACGTGCGCCGGAGCAGGTCAAATTTCTCCGTAGGCAGCCTGCGGCAGCGCTTCGTGCTCCCCCCGCTGCGGGGGGTCCGGGGGGGTATCCCACCCCTCCCCCGCCGACAGGCGGGTTCTTGGGGGGTTTGGGGGGCATCGAGCCCCCCAACAGGGGGCGTTGCGGGGGGCTGGCCCCCCGCACGGGGGTAGCGACAGACCCCGGAGGGCCGAAGGCCCGAGGAGGCTGGAGCGTAGGGGGCTCAAGAACCCGCTTGCGCGGGGGAGCCCTCCTGACTCCTCCCTTGCGCGGCGCAGATTGCACTTTAAGCGCCGGACCTGTACTATGGGGTCATCCTGGGACGGAACGGGAAATATGATAGCGGCGATAACGGAGGGGCCATGGCCTGGAGAATCGCGATTACCAGCGCGGACGATGTTCTTATCAACCAGCATTTTGGGCACGCCCGCTGGTTTGTCATACGGGATTTGGAGCGTGACGGGACGATAGTGCACCGGGGCCGGCGTGATATAAGCCAAGTCTGCGGGAACGGGGACCACGGCGCGGGCGTCTGGGACGAGGTGCTTGAGGTTCTCCGGGATTGCAGCGCCGTCATTACCGCCAGGATAGGACCGGGCCCCCGGAAGCGGCTGGAGCTGGCGGGGATAGCCGTTTTTGAGGAATTGGCGTCCATTGACGATGCCCTCAAGATGCTGGCGGCCTATTACGCCAAGACCAACAAGGAGGAGCCGTCCCTCGACGCTCCCGCCTGATCCTTGTCAGTAATGAAATAGTGATTTAGGGCATCCTTTCCCTCGCCCGCGCAAACTCCCCAGGGTTCTCAGGCGGGGGGCCGCAGTTCCGCTATGGCCCGCTCCCGGACGGCGATGATCCGGTCGCAGTACGCGTCGAACTCCGGGTCCTCTGTCTGGAGTTCCGGGTGGGCCAGCAGGTATTCCACCGTGTTGGGTATCCCCTGATCCGCCCGCACGAGGGCGTTGAAGCCGGGCACGAGGCGCCTGAGTTTCGTGTTGTCGAAAACCAGGGAATTGGCCTTGTCCCCGATGAGGGCCCCCAGAAAATCGTACTCCTGCCCTGTCTGGGCCAGGAAAGCGCTGGATACGTGCACGGAGCGCAGGGGCTTCCCCAGGGCCCGGGCCAGTATCTCGTAGATCTGGTTCCAGGTAAGGGTTTCATCGCCGCTTATCTGCACCGCCTCCCCCAGGGCGTGAAGGTTCCCCATAAGGCCCGTAAAGGCCCGGGCAAAATCGCTGGCGTGGGTCAGGGTCCAGAGGCTCGTGCCGTCTCCGTGAATGATCACCGGCTTCCCGTCCAGGATACGCTTCAGCACCTGCCAGCTTCCCTTCTTTCCGTGAACGCCCAGCGGGACGGCGCGCTCATCGTAGGTATGACCGGGCCGCACAATGGTAACGGGAAAGGCCTCCTCACGGTACTTTCGCATCAGGAATTCTTCTCCCGCCAGCTTGTCCCGGGCGTACTGCCAGTAGGGGTTGGACAGGGCGCTGCCCTCGCTGTAACGGTAGTCCGCAGGCGGTTTCTGGTACACCGCGGCGGAACTCAGGTAGATGAACTGCTTCACCCGCCCCCGGAAAAGCCGGAAATCCCGTTCCAGATGATCGGGGCGGCAGGCGGTAAAGTCCACAGCCACATCAAAGTTCTGGCCCTGCAGCTTCGCCGCCGCATCGGTTTCGTTGCTGATGTCGCAGCGTATCTCCTTTGCCTCCTGCGGCAGCCCCGCGTTCCGGGCGCCCCGGTTGAGGAGCGTAAGATCGTGGCCCGCTTCCAGGAGCCTGCGGGAAATAGCGGCGCTGATGGTGCCGGTTCCGCCTATGAATAAAACTTTCATGGTACCTCCGTTTCGGCCATGGAGCCGCCGCCCCACGCCGTCTTCTATCATAGGGCATTTCGCCGTCTTTGCCAACGCAAGACATCACGATGCCTTCGCCGTCAGGGGCCGCCCGGCACCCGTTCCCGACCCGCCACCTTAAACTTGATCCACAAATACGAATAAAGATTTAAAACCACGAAGAACACGAGAGCACAAAGGGGGCTTGATGCTTGGATTTTTTCATCATTTTATGCTTGAAAAGATGGTAGAATGCGTGGTTTCTTCAACCTTCGTGTTCCTTGGTGTGCCTTTGCGGTTTCCTATTTTGGGGATTTGTACTCAGTCTGGAATTGCGGGTCAAGTTTAGCGCAGAGTAGCGGGGTATCGCCGTTCGAGAGGGAAGCGCCGGGAAATATTCGCGTCAAGCAGTAACTTCATAGACTGCCACTTTTGTTGAAGCGTCTCTTTCTACGGCAAACGCAAGGGCGGCCCGGATATGAATTTCCTGCAATTCGGGATAA
>JAISQV010000222.1 GCA_031273985.1 Spirochaetaceae bacterium
GCCGCCTGCCTCCGCTGCGGGGACTGCACCCGGATCTGCGCCTCCCGCGCCATAACCCTGCGCGGGGAGGGCCGGGAGAAGCGTATCGCCGTGGATTACCGGGCCTGTATACGCTGTTACTGCTGCCACGAGATATGCCCCGCCAAGGCCATCACGATAAAGCGATCCCTCTTTTGATTCGAGGGCCGGGTCCGTACCCCGCGGCTTGCAGCGAGCTTCGCTTACCAGACCCGAAGGGGCTGATAGAGCCGGAAATTCTTTTTTGCCCTCCCCTCATAAGCGGGTTACCGGCTCCCCCCGGCGGGAGCCTGTTCCAGCCGTAACAGGCGGGGGCGTTGCGGGGTGTCCCCGCTGTGGGGGTAGCGGAGAAGCGTTTGCGGCGCGCCGCAAACCTTCGGAGCGTAGGGGGCTCGGCCCCCTTCTTATTCTTGATTTCTGAATCCCGGCTTTCCCTGTGCCGCCGGGGCCTAAACGCCGCGCCTGTTTGCGCCGATAATCGAAAAGAAGCTTTGTACGGCAGGGGTGTCTATGCAGGATGGGTATCGTGAGTTCCGCGTTGTGCTGGAAGGGGAGTTGGCCCTGGTGGAGCGTATCCGGGAGGCTCAGGAGCAGGTGCGGGCAGCGGTGCGGCGCCGGGATTGGGCGGATTTTGAGGCCCTGCTGGACAGGATGCGGGGCCTGGGGGCGGATTTTGAGGCCCTGGACCGGGAGCGGGAGGCTGTCTGTGCGCGTCTCGCCGGGGAGGGGCGCCCTGAAGGGGACTTTTATGCGCTGCTTTCCCGGCTGGAAGGGGAGGACCGCGCTGTTTTGGCCGCCCTGTACCGGGAGCTTAAATTCCGGGTCCGGAAGGTGCGGCTTGGGAACGATAGTCTCGCGCATTATCTGACCGAGGCGCAGGCCCTGGTGAAAGGCTGCCTCGACGCCGCTTTTCCGGAGCACCGGGGCAAGGTCTACACCCGGCAGGGGCTGGCGCGGCCCGTGGATATGCGGAGTCTGGTGCTTAACCGGCAGCTTTAGGAGGCGTATATGACATCGACCTTTCAGGGTATAGAAATCGGGAAACGGGGGGTCATGGCCCATCAGCAGGCCATCAACACAACGGGTCACAATCTTTCCAACGCGTCCACGCCGGGTTATTCCCGGCAACGGGTGGAGATGGCCGCCTTCGAGCCTATCTATATGCCCGGGCTCAACCGGGCGGAGACCCCCGGCCAGTTGGGCCAGGGGACGATTATCAGCACGGTGGAGCGGATCCGGGACGGGCTTCTGGACCGGCGCATCATTGCCCAGGCGGGGGGGGAGGGTTACTGGACCACGCGGGACCGCTATGTGCGCCTCGTGGAGCAGGCATACCTGGAGGTGGGGGACAGTTCCATCCGGGGCAAGATGGACGCCTTTTGGGATTCCTGGCAGGAGTTGTCCCTGCGCCCCACGGATATGGCCCCCCGCACGGCGGTGCTTGAACGGGGGCGGACGCTGATAGACGGGATCCACGGGCGGTTTCGCGCCCTCCGGGGCCTGCAGGATATGGTTGAGGGGGATATACAGATCACGGTGGCGCGGGTGAACGAGCTTTCCCGGGAAATTGCCGGGCTTAACCGCGATATTCAGCGGATCCGCGCCCAGGGGGATAACCCCAACGATGTGCTGGACCGGCGGGACCTCCTCGTGGACCAGCTTTCGGGGATCATCGATGTTACGGTGGACAGCCGGGACCCGGATGAATTTATGATTCACACGGCGGGTTTTGTGCTGGTCCAGGGGCAGGTAGGCAGGCAGTTTGATCTTGAGGCGGGCACGGAGAATGAGGGTTTTTCCCGCATTGTCTGGCGCGATACCGGCGACGAAGCCCAGTTCCGGGACGGGAGCCTTTCGGCCCTGCTCGATCTGCGGGATCACACGATAAGCGGGGAGATTCAGAGTCTCGACTCCATGACGATGAATTTTATCGATTTGGTGAACGAGGTGCACCGGGAAGCCTACGGGCTCAACGGCAGCACGGGGCTGGACTTCTTTACGGAGCATCCTTTTGTAACCAATGTGAACGGCAACTATGACCGGGACGGAGACGGGGAGTACGATTCCAGTTATATCTTCCGGGTAAACGGAACGAATGTGCTGGAGCCTAACGCCCAGGCGGGGCTGGAGGGGATTATTTCCCTGTCGGGGCCCCAGGGAAATGTGGAGATTCCCTACTACCCCACCGATACGGTGGGCGACATCATGGCCCGGATCAACAATTCCGGCGCGGAAGTTTCGGCCCGGCTTAACCGGGACGGTTTTCTCCAGCTCCGGGGCCTCACCACGGAGCAGCGCGGCGCGGGCGGTATCGGCGTTGCCGGGGGCGGCGGCACTACCGCGCTGCCCGCTTCGGGCGGGGTTCCGGGCGGCCTGGCTTCGGAGCGCCCCGACTTTGTCATACGCCACATCGAGGATTCCGGGCGTTTTCTGGAGGGCTACGCGGGGCTGCTTGCCGGGCGGGGGCCCGAAGGCGCCTACGATTGGGGCGGCCCCGACGCGGTGGCGGCCTTTGCCTCCGATGCGGCGGGCTGGGCGACGGCGCCCACGGCGCACCCTTCCGGCTGGATAGAGGTGAACCCCGCGCTGCTGGGGGATCCCTCCTCCGTGGCCGCGGGCCTGGGGGAGAACGGGCGGCCCGCCAATCCCGGAAACGGCGAGGCGGCCATGGCCATAGCGTCCATCAGGAATACGCGGGTCATGGTGGGGCGGGCCGGCACCTTCGATGATTATTTTTCCGACGCCGTGGGCCGGGTGGGCCTTCTGGGGGAGCAGAGCCGGGAAGCCCTGGCGACAGAGAATTTGATCATGAAGGAGCTCAGGGATATGCGGGAATCCATTTCCGGCGTGAATATGGACGAGGAGCTGGCGAATATGATCAAGTACAATCACGGTTACAATGCCGCCGCCCGGTTTATCACGACGGTTAATTCCATGCTGGATACGCTGATCAATCGTATGGGCGTGTAGGGGCAGGAATTCTAAGTTTAACATGATGGCAGGACGCATTAAAAAATTGCCGGGGGATTTTGTAACCCGTCAGGTCTGCCCGCCGGAGGCGGGCCCGCGCAAGGGATAGAGCGGAAATCCTTTTTTGCCCGGAGGGCAAAAAAGATTGAAGCGATAGCCCGGTCCCCGGTGCGAAGCACCGGGGATGCGCCCAAATGGTGAAACTTGACATTCGGCGTGATTGAAGTGCATTTTCCAGAACTGGTGTTTTGGGGAATCTTCCGCAGCGTAAGGAATGGAGGAACGGAATATGAGACGGGTTTCTACGGATATGTCGAATAACGATATGCAGTATTATCTCCGCAGGCAGGAGGAGCGGCTCAACGATGCACAAAACCGTATAGCCGGGCAGAAGCGGATTCTGATTCCGCGGGATGATCCCCTGGCGGCGTCCCACGCGGTGCGCTACGATTCTTACCTGGCCTATCTTGAGCGCTACGAGAAAAACACTCTCTATGCGCGGGATCATTACAACGAGGTGGATTCCTACCTTCAGCAGGCCAATGACATCATGCAGCGGGTCCGGGAGCTTTCCGTGGCCGGGGCTACGGGCACCTACACGGCGGAGGATCAGAAGTATATCGCCGTGGAAATGAACGAACTCCTCAAGGAACTGGTTTCCCTGTCCAACGCGACGGGCTCCGACGGGACGCGGCTCTTTGCCGGGGACCGGGCCTTTACCGAACCCTTCCGCATTGTGCAGGGGACGGTGGAGGGCGGCGGCGGCTCCCCGGAAATGACGCCCCTGGTGGTGCGGGTAGAGTACCGGGGGGCGGGTTCCTCCCGGCGGGCGGAGATAAGCGGGCAGACCTACGGGGACCTGGACATAGGGGGCGGCGAGGCTTTCTGGGCGGAGCGGATGCAGATTTTTTCCGGTGTGGACGGCTCGGACTACCGCGCCCCTGATGCGGGAGCCTTCTTCATAGACGGGATTGAGATTCCCGTAAGCGCCGGGGACACCCTCCATGCCATTGTGGCGAAGATCAACGATTCCGCCGCGCCGGTGAAAGCCTATGTGGACGCGGATTCCGGGGGCCTCAACCTGGAGGGGACCAACGCGCACCTCATCAGGATGGAGGACAGGGCGGGCTCCGCCACCCTGCAGGACCTGGGGATCATTACGATGAACAGCGATCCTGCGGCGCCCAATTGGCACCCTGCGGCGAGGGTATCCGGCGGCTCCCTCTTTGACATGGTTATCCGGGTTCGGGACGCCCTGTTCCGGGGGGATCAGGAATTTGTGGGAAGCCAGGGGATAGCCGGGCTGGACCTGGCCATGGGAAACCTTCAGAGCCGTATGGCCCTCAACGGGAGCCGCCAGGAGCGGGTGGAAACCACCTGGCAGCGGCTTAACACGGAGATTCCCAATGTGGCGGCGGAATTGGCGCGGGAAATTTCGGTGGACATGGCGAGCGCCGCCACTGATTTAGGGATGATGGATTTTGCCCACCGGGCGGCCCTGCAAACGGCGGCCAAGATCATCCCCCCGACGCTGCTGGACTTTTTACGGTAAGCCGGCGGGGGCTGCCGTATAGCACGACGCATGGAGGAGCGTGACCCTTGAAAGCAAATACAAAAGCCTACGGTGTTGTTGAGGTAGATGAACGGCAGAAAGTTACGTTTCCCTCGGGGCTCTTTGGTTTTGAAACCCTGCGGGACTATGTTATTCTTGATGCGGAGCGGCAGCCCTTCTACTGGCTGCAATCGGTGGAATCCGACAAGACAGCCTTTGTGCTGATAAATCCTTTCCTTTTCCGGCCCGATTATGAACTTGACATAAGCGATGAAGATCTGCGCGGCATAGGCATTACCAGCCCCGAAAAGGCCCTGGTGTTTGCCATCGTGACGATTCCCCGTGACGGCGGCCCCATGACGGCAAACCTTCAGGGCCCCATCATCATCAACCGCGACAGCCGCCTGGGAAGGCAGGCTATCCTCACCGACCCCCGGTGGAAGACCCGGCATAACATTGTGGAAGAATATGCGCGGGCAGGGGAGTCCTGATGCTGATACTGTCCAGAAAGATCAATCAGAAGATCATGATAGGGGATGATATTTCCGTATCGATCATTGATATTCGGGGGGATCAGGTACGTTTGGGGGTCAGCGCCCCCAAGGATGTAAAGGTCTTCCGGCAGGAGATTTTTGACGCCATCCTTGAAGAGAACCGGGCCGCCGCGGAATCCGCGCCGGTATTCCCCGATCTGGACCTGGGGGCGGAGCGGGAGCG
>JAISQV010000227.1 GCA_031273985.1 Spirochaetaceae bacterium
GACTTCTTGTCCCCGAACTTGCGGTAATAGTCCAGCCCTATCTCGCCCAGAGCCACCACGCGCGGGTACTGCACGCACTGCTCAATGAGCTGCACCCAATCCCTGCCGGGGTTCTGCACCTCCGAAGGGCTGACCCCCACGGCATGATACACCGCCGCCTGGGACTTGAGGTTCTCGTAAACCCTGCCAAAGTCATGCAGACTGTTACAAATCGAAACCAACCGGGTAACCTGCGCTATCCGGGCCTCCTGAACAACGATGAGCTGCTCAATGGGGTCTTCAACAATGAGCCCTATATGGGCGTGAGTATCGAAATACTGCATGGCTTTTCCAAGGGTAAGATTTCGCCGGAATCCAAACTGGAACCAACTCAAGTATACTATAAAGCTCCGCATCCGTCAAACAAGCGCCAAAAGTGAAAGATACGACAAAAATTCATAAGAAGGGGGGCCGATTACCATAAATAGCCCCGCATACCGTCAGCCCCCCGCCCGGCCCCCCTGCGCTCCAACGGTTTTGGCCGCCTTCGCGGCCAAAACGCTTTTGCGCTACCCCCCCGTAACGCCCCCCGTTGGGGGGCTCGATGCCCCCAAACCCCTGGCGTTTGCGCGGAACGCAGACTCCCAGGCCGAAAACCGCTTTGCGTTTTTCAGCAGCCGCGCTTTTCCTCCCGTCATTGCCCGTGTCCCAGCTCCGTCCTGATCGCGAGATTATCCCCGTCCAGGGCGAGGCCCTCCTCCAGGGCCCGGCGGGCTTCCCCGGTTCTGCCCAGCGCCCGGAGGCAGCGGGAAACCCGGTAGAGGAGCCGCGCCTTTTCCGCATCCCCCGCGGCGGAGTCCAGCGCGCGCCCGTAGTATTCCAGCGCGGCGGAGGGCGCCCGACGGGCCTCCATGAGCCGGCCCAGATTCGCCGGGACCTGCCAGGGGCCGGAGCCCTCCAAATCGCGGAGCAGGGCCTCCCCGCCGGCATAGTCCCCGGCCCGGATCAGGGCGAGGGCCTCATGGAGGGCCGCCCAGGGAGCGTCCAGGCGCCGCCTCAGCCGGGCGCTTTCCGCGTATTCCCGCTGAAAATCAAAGTACCAGGCGGCCCAGCGGCAAAGGGGCTCCGAGCCGGGGAAGCGGTTGATGAGGAGCCATGTTTCGGGGATCACCCGCTCCACGGGCCAGAGTTCCCGTTGGCGGCGCAGCCCCTCCAGGCCGGGCAGCGGCCCCTCCCCGGCCCGCGCCCCCAGCATTGCCAGGGCCCGCTCTGCGGGGAGGAGGCGGCTGTAGCGGATAAGCCCGTAGAGGTGATCCGGCGCCGCCTCAAGCAGCCGCTCCAGCCAGGCTTTTTCACTTTCGGCGCTTTCCGCCGAGGCCGCCAGGTTGTAGAGACTCCGCTCCAGGGTTTCCCCGCCGGTGCGGACAAGGCCCTCGCTGTCCGGCGATGCAAGCAGCGTCCAGAGGTTCCGGGCGGCGCCCCAATCCCCGGCCAGGGCCAGGGCTTCGGCCCCCCGGGCCAGGGCCTCGTCTCCGTTTTGGCGGGTAAAGAGCTCCGCCGCCCGGCGCAGGCTCCCGAAATCGTAGTGGTACTCCGCGGCGAAGCGCCAGGCCGCCCCGGCGGTTTCCGGGGGCCCGGAGGCAAGCACCTGCACCAGCGGGGCGGCTCCCGCTGCGTCCCCAGCGAGGACCCGCAGCGCCGCCGCATCCAGGGTAAAGGCCTTCCAGTTGCGGAAGGAGGCCCCCGGCAGGTTCCCCACGCCGAATTCCGACACCAGGGACAGGTATTCGCCGCTCCGGGGACGGGCCAGGGCCGTTTCCGGGCTCCCGTAATCCCCGGCAAGGACCGAGGCGGCAAAGGCCAGGGGGAGAAGGGCCGGGTCCTCAAAAGTCCCGGCCCGCAGCGCCGCCTCCTCCGTTGCGCCGCTCAGCAGGGCCGCCTCCGCCGCCGCCGCAGCGGGAAGCTCCGAGTGGGGGAACTTTGCCGCGGCGCGCTCCGCCGAGTCCCGGTAGGCCGCAAGGAATCTCCCCCCGGCGGCGGCCAGAATCCGGCGGCGTTTTAGCACGGAAAGGTGGGATTCCACCCCCAGGGCGTTTTGTTCGAGTCTATCCAGAAGGGAGTCCAGGGTTTCCGCCGCCGCCCCGCCGGCCTCGGCATTGTCGTAGGCCCGGAGCAGTTGGCTAAAAGATGCGGCCTCCGGGGCCCTTCCGGGGCCGGAGGGGCGCGGCTGGGCCAGGGCAAAGATCAGCACCCCCAGGAGGGCAAGGCTAATGGCCGCTCCCAGTAGGCATACCCGCATGACAAGGAGCCGTACCTGCCGGGACATGGTTAGACACCGGCTGCGCCGGGATCATCTGCGGGCGCGGCCTTTGAAGCCTCCAGGGTTTTGCGGATACTGTCCAGAACCCCGTTGATGAAGCGGAAGGACTCCGCCGAGCCGAATTCCCTGGAAATACCTATGGCCTCGTCGATCACAATGGAGGGGGAAAGGTCCCTCTGGTACATCAGGGTATAGGCGCTCAGCCTCAGCAGGGCCAGATCCACCCGGGCAAGCCGGGAAAAGTCCCAGTTTTTGAGATGCCGCTTGATCATCGCGTCCACATCGGCGATATGCTCTATGGCCCCCGTCATGAGCAGCCGGGAGAAGGCGGCGCTTTCCCCGTCCATGGCCGCCTGTTTTTCCGGCTCCAGCCAGGAGAAACTCAGCAGATCTTCGGGAATGGGCAGTTCCCGCCCGGCAGCCTCCCAGGAATAGAGCGCCTGGAAGGCCAGAATACGGCCTTTTCTCCGGGACGCCATTTTACCAGTTGAGGTTGGCTTCGAAGATCTGGAAGGGATTCCCCGTCCTGAGCTCCGTAACCAGTTCCTGCTGAATCCGCGCCAGGGTATCCTGCTGGCGGCGCTGGTACAGGCCCTGGGCTATGTAGTCGTGCACCGTGAGGGGCGTCCCCAGTTGGGCTATGTCGTCCATGGCCAGCACCTTCACGGGGTAGGTTTCCGTCACCTTGATGATGGCGAAGCCCTGGGTATTCTCCACCACCCGGGAAATCTCCCCCACCCGCAGGCTAAAGGCCATGTCTACCAGCTCCTGCCCCACCGCCTGCTGGGCCTGGGCATTCCGGGGCATATAGCCCGCGTCGCCGCTCCGGTAGCCCAGGGTAGAGCTGGAGGCCTGCCCCTTGATCACCGCCTCGTCAAATTTCTGCGTATCCTGGCCTATCTCACGGGCAAGCCGGTCTATCAGGGTCCGGGCCTCGGCGCGGTTCGTTCCCAGGGGCACCAGAATCATGGAAAAGCGCACCGTTTCGGGCCGGACAAAACTGGTCCGGTTGGTATTATAGAACTCGACTATCTCCGCCTCCGTGGGCGTCTGAATGGCCTGAATCTCACTCTGTTTTTTGGAGAGCAGGTACTTTTGCGTGGTCAGGCTGCGCCGGAGCTGCTCCCGGAAGCCGGCCACGTCGAGGCCCGTCTGCTGTTGTATGGTCTCGGCAAATTCCGCGTCCGTGGGCTGCCGCTCAAGGCTCTGGGCCAGGGCCTCCCGGAGCTGCTGCACCCGCTGGTTGACCTCGGCGTCGGATACCACCACCCGGTCCCGTTCCGCCGCCTGCAGCGCAAGGCGCTCGTTGATCATCGCGTCCAGAACTTCCCGCCGCTGCGCCGGGGTCAGGGGCTGGCCCGTCTGCGCCTCTATCTTTGCCACCTCGGTCTTAAGCTCCTTCACCGTGATGGGCTGGCTCCGGGTAAGGCGCACTATCGCCAC
>JAISQV010000212.1 GCA_031273985.1 Spirochaetaceae bacterium
AACCGTATAAAAATTCACAAAGTGAATTTTTATACCTTGCAAACTCCGAAAGCAGCCCATAAATCGGAGATTTTTTGCATGAATATGCAAAAAATATACAAGTGCAACAGGCTGCTAGGGGTAGACCTCCACCGGCACGGAGCCCCGTCCGGCCAGGACAAGGCGCCTCCGCAGGGATGCTGCCCGGTCCTCCAGATAAGCGTCAGGGAGCCGCGCCGCCAGGGGGTCCTCCGGGGCGGGCCGGGCCTTGCCGTAAAGCTGCACCGCCCGGAGCCCCGCGCCTCCCGTGCCGGCGAGGCCCGTAACAAAGCGCTCCCAGGCGGCGGACTCCTCCGCGGGCGGGGCCATGCCGCCCACCGTACAGAGCATGGTCTGTATCGTTACCGGCGCCAGGGCGGCGAATTCCCCGATCCGGGAGAGGAGCCTCTCGTGGGGCACGGCGGAGCGGTTTATCGCGGCGTACCAGCGGGGCGTGGCGGCATCGAGTTTCAGCCAGATAACGAGGCCCTCCGGCCCTGCGGCAAGGCCCCGCAAAAACTCGAAAGTCTTGTCGTTAAGGAGGCCCGTGGCGTTGCTTATCAGCACCAGCGCCGCTCCGGGGGCGTAACGCTCCCGTATGCGGGCCGTTGCGGGGAGGGCCTCGAAGAGGAGGGGGCTCCCCGTGGGCTCCCCGTTCCCGGAAAAACAAATATCCCGGATAGGGGTGTGCATTGCCCGCCCTATGGTTTCGATCAGCGCCTCCTCCATCAGGGCCGTGTCAAAACGCAGGCCCGTCTCAAAGGGAAACACCTCGCAGTAGGGGCAGTCAAAGGAGCAGCTCTTTTGGTCCGGGAAAAGATTCACCCCCAGGGAGAGCCCCCGGGATCGCCGGGAAAACACCGGGTACACCAGGGCGCCCTTCTCCCGGCCCCGGTGATCCTCCACGGGCCCCACGCCCGCCGGGCCCTTCATGCCCGCCCCGCCGCAAGGGCGGCGTCCAGGGCCTCCAAAAAGGCGTCCATGTCTTCGGCGGCGCCTATGGTTACCCGCAGGAAATCCCCGGTCCGGGGCCCGTCGAAACGCCGTACCAGAATACCCCGTTCCCGCAGGGCGGCGGAAAGATCCGCCCCCCTTATTCCGGGCCGCCGGGTAAAGATAAAGTTTGCCGCCGAGGGCAGCGTTTCAAAGCCCCGCTCCCGCAGGGCCCCTGTTACGCGCTCCCGCTGGGCCCTGATCCGGGCGGCGGTTTCGGCCCGGTAGGCCCCGTCCGCAGCAGCAGCAGCAGCCCCGGCCTGGGCCAGGGCGTCCAGGGGGTAGGAGTTGAAGGAGTCCCGGACCCGGCAGAGGGCCTCTATGAGGGCCTCGTTTCCAATGGCGAATCCCACCCGGAGCCCGGCCAGGGAGGCCATCTTGGAGAAGGTGTGCACCGTAAGCAGATTCGGGTGAGCTTCAATATGGGGAACCAGGGAGGCCGCCCCCAGGAGACTATGCGCCCCCGGCCCGGCAAAGAGGCCGTAGGCCTCGTCTACCACCAGCACCCGGTTTTGCCGGGCCAGATCCTCCGCCAGGGAGAGCAGAGCGCCGGGCTCCAGCAGTATCCCCGTCGGGGCGTTAGGGTTGGGGACTATGACCCCGCCGGAGGGCCGGCGGTAATCCGCCGGGTCTATCCTGAAATCCCCAGTAAGGGGCGGCGTCTCAAAGGGCAGGTCCCAGAGCCCGGCGTACACCGGGTAGAAGCTGTAGGTAATGTCCGGGAAGAGGACCGGGTCCGGAGCCTGGAAAAAGGCGGCGAACACAAAGGCCAGCACCTCGTCGGAGCCGTTTCCCGCAAAGATCTGCGCGGGCTTTACCCCGGCGGCCTCCGCTATGGCCTCCCGGAGCGCGGTACAGGCCGGGTCCGGGTAGAGCCTCAGATCCCCCGCCGCCCCCCGGATCGCTTCGAGCACCTTAGGCGAGGGGGGGTAGGGATTCTCGTTGGTGTTAAGTTTGATAAACTTCCGGCCCCGGGGCTGTTCTCCGGGCACATAGGGTTCAAGCTTCCGCACCCTGCGGTTCCAGTAGGGGTTCATTTCTTGTGCCGCCGGTCAAGCTCGTTGAGCACTTCCCCCACCGTTACCCCCGCCCGGCTGAGCAGCACTGTGGCAAAGTAAAGAAGGTCCGCCGCCTCCCAGATCACCTCTTTCCGGGCTCCGGCGGCGCAGAGTTCCCCCGCCTCCTCCAGGATCTTTTCCCGCACCAGCTCATCGTCCAGCGTGGCGGTGTAGGAGCCGGGCGCGGGATTTCTGAGCCGTTCCGTGATGATGTCCTGCAGGAATTCCCAGGTGTAGCGCCGCTCCGTTTCAAAGCAGGACCAGGCCCCGGTGTGGCAGGCGGGCCCCGCCGGTTCCACCACGGCGAGAATGGCGTCCCGGTCGCAGTCCGCCCGCATACGGAGGAGAGCGAGGGTATTCCCGGAAGTTTCCCCCTTCATCCAGAGCTTTTCCCGGCTCCGGCTGTAGAAGCAGAGATTCCGCCGCTTGAAGGATTCCGCCAGGGCCTCCCGGTCGGTGAATCCCGTCATGAGCACCTGGCCGCCGGCGGACTGGGCTATGACGGGGAGAAGCGGGCGCTCTCCCCCGGCTTTCTTCCAGTTGAGGGACGCGGTAAAGGCCGCCGCCAGGTCCACCTTCCCCGTGTAGAGGGCCATGCCCAACTGCACGTCGCAGCCCAGGGCGGCCAGGGCCTCCACCTCCTCCAGGCTGGAAACCCCGCCGGCCACGGTAACGCCGCAGGGGACGGCCTCCCGGAGCCGCCGGGCTATCTCCATGTCTATGCCCGCCATCGTTCCCTCCCGGTCCACGCAGGTAAAGAGAAGCTCCGAAACATGGGGCGCCGCCGCCGCCGCGCCTGAGAGGAGGTCCAGGCCCGTGGGCGTCTTCCAGCCGTCTACCACGATCTCATAGTTCCCGGCGGCGTTCATCTTCGCGTCCGCCGCAACGACGATTCGCTCCCGGCCCACGGCCCCGGCCAGGGCTTCCAGAAAGGGGAGATTGAGACCGAAACCCCCGGCGGGATTCCTGAAGGCTCCGGAGCCGATGATGATTTTCCGCGCCCCGAGGCTCACCAGTTCCCTGGCTTGCTCCGGGCTCCTGATCCCGCCCCCCACCCGGCAGTCGGCCAGGCGGAGGAGGGGCCCGATCAGCTCCAGGTTGCCCGGCTTCCCCATGGCGGCGTCCAGGTCTATCACCGCCACTTCGCCGTAGCGGTCGAATTCACGGGCCAGCTCTTCGGGATTGTCCCGCTCCAAAACCAGATCGGCCCCCTGCCTGAGCTGGACCACCCTGCCGTTCTGCACGTCAATGGACGCAATCACCATCGGACACAGACTCCTTTCGCCTCGGCGTGTTTCTTTATGTCGGGAATCGTTGTTTTTCCGAAGTGCAGCATCGATGCCACCAGGGCAGCGTCCGCGCCGGGATCGAGGAGCACGCCGGTTATCTGATCGAGGTTTCCCGCCCCGCCGGAGGCTATCACCGGCACGGGGACGGCCTCCAGCACGCGCCGGGTAAGCTCCAGATCGTAGCCGCCCCCCGTGCCGTCCGCGTCAATGGAGTTGAGCAGTATCTCCCCCGCGCCGAGTTTCACCGCCAGAATGGCCCAGTCCACCGCGTCAAGGCCCGTATCCACCCTCCCGCCCTGGGAATAGGCGTGCCAGCGCGGGGCCCCGTCCGAATCAGCGGCGGGCGCCGTAACCCTGGCGGCGTCTATGGACAGCACCACGCACTGGCTCCCGTAGGCCGCCGCCATGTCGCGGAGGAGCTGCGGGTTCCTCAGCGCCGCCGTGCAGACCGAGACCTTGTCGGCCCCGGCGTTCATGGCGTCCCGCATATCCTCCACGCTGCGTATGCCGCCGCCCACGCAGAGGGGGATGAAGACTTCCTTCGCCACCCGGCGCACCGCCTCCAGCAAGGTCGCCCGGCTCTTGTAGGAGGCCCCTATGTCCAGGAAGGTGAGCTCATCGGCGCCTTCCCCGTTGTAGCGCCGCGCCAGTTCCGCCGGATCCCCGGCGTCGCCGAGTTCCTTGAATTTGACGCCCTTCACCACCCGCCCGTCGTCCACATCGAGACAGGGGATTATCCGTTTTGCCTGCATGATTCCTCCGGTTAAAGCATAAACACTATCATAACTATTCAGCCGCCCTCATCTTAACATGAGTGACAAACATGAATAATGAAGAATTTAACCACAAAGGGCACAAAGAACACAAAGGAGAAAAGGGAAGAAGAGGTCCACGCCTCTCTTCTCTTCTTTGTGCTCTTCGTGTATCTTCGTGGTTAATATTCTCTTCGTTTTGTCTTCCTTCCCGTCATCCACATCGAGACAGGGGATTATTCGTTTTGCCTGCATGATTCCTCCGGCTAAAGCATAAACACCAGGGTAACTATTCAGCCCCGCCCTCATCTTAACATGAGCAACGAACATGAATAATGAAGAATTTAACCACAAAGGGCACAAAGAACACAAAGGAGAAAAAGGAAGAAGAGGTCCGCCTCTCTTCTCTTCTTTGTGCTCTTCGTGTATCTTCGTGGTTAATATTCTCTTCGTTTTGTCTTCCTTCGTGCGCCTTCGTGTAAAATTCTTCGCCTTCTCTTCTTTGTGCTCTTCGTGTATCTTCGTGGTTAATATTCTCTTCGTTTTGTCTTCCTTCGTGTGCCTTCGTGTAAAATTCTTCGTCTTTTCTTCCTTCGTGTAGTCTGTGGTTAATATTCCTCTTCGTCTTTCCTTCCCCCGTATAGCATTACCGATAGGTCTTCGCGCAAGGGATAGAAGCGGAAATCCTTTATTGCCCCTGCCGGGGCAATAAAGATTGCAGCGGATAGCCCGGTCCCCGGCTTTGCCGGGGATGCGCCCGAATTCCGAAAGAGCCCGCATCGCCCTGTCAGCGCAGCCAGTTTTCCAGGAGGCGCAGGCCCGCGGCGCCGGACTTCTCCGGGTGGAACTGGAGGGCCGCGAGGTTCCCCCGCTCCACGGCGCAGCAGTAGCGCACGTAGTATTCCGCCGTGGCCGCCACCGCGCCGGGTTCCTCGCAGTCCGTGTAGTACGAATGGATATAATAGAAGAATGAATTCTCCGGCACGCCCCTGAAGAGCCGCGATTCCGGGCGGGCCTGGGTGTTGTTCCAGCCTATCTGGGGCACTTTGCGCCCGGGGAAGCGCTTTACGCCGCCGCGGATGAGGCCGAGGCCCCTGACCCCCGGCGCCTCTTCGGAGTAGTCGAAGAGCACTTGCAGGCCTATGCAGATGCCCAGGAAGGGCCGGTCCGCCTCTATCCACGCGCGCAGCGCCCCGGCGTAGCCCGTCCTTGTGAGGGACTCCATGGTGGCGCCGAAGTGCCCGTCGCCGGGAAAAAGCAGTTTGTCCACGCCGCCGCTTTCAAGTTCTTCAGGGCTCTTCACAAAACGGGCCTTCGCGCCGAGCCGTTCCAGGGCGTTTAGCACGGAGCCCAGATTCCCGGCGCCGTAATCCAGCACCCCTATCACGCCCGCCTCGGAACCCGCCCCGGCGCCGGGCTTCACACTACCACCCCCCGGGGCGTTTCCCCAAGGATGCCCTTCGTGGAGGGGATGTCCCCGGCGGCCCGGACGTCAATCTCCGACGCCTCCCGGAGCGCCCTGGCGGCGGCCTTGAACAGGGCCTCTATCTTGTGGTGATCGCTGCGCCCCCGGAGCGTCTCCAGGTGCAGGGTGAGCCCCGCGGCGGCCGCGAAACCCTGCCAAAAATCCTCCACCGTATCGGTCTGGAACAGCGTAACCCCCCGCTCCGGGGCCTGCACCAGGGGGATGCCGGAAAGCCCCCCCTCGAACACCAGGAAGGCCCGGCCCGAAATGTCCACCGCCGCCCTGGCCAGGGTCTCGTCCATGGGGTAGAGGCAGCTCCCCGCCCGCCGTATGCCGCGCTTTTCCCCCAGGGCTTCGGCGAAACACTGGCCCAGCGTGATGCCCGTATCCTCCACCAGGTGGTGCTGATCCACCTCCAGGTCCCCGGAGGCGCGGATCTCAAGGTCGAAGAGGCCGTGCTTCGCAAAGGCGCTCAGCATATGGGCCATGAAGCCTATGGGATAGTCGAGCTTCGCCTCCCCCCGCCCGTCCAGATTCAGTTTCAGGTAGATAGCGGTCTCCCCGGTCTTCCGGGTCCGCTCAGCGATCCTGCTCATAGCCGCCTCCGCCCCTCAGGGCACCACCTTGCGCAGATCGTACTCCACGATGTCCCCCGCCCCGAGCCGCTTCAAGCGGGGGATAAGCTCGCTAACCTCGGAGCGCTTCACCGCAATCTTCACCGCGTAACCCTCGTCCCCGTACAGCGGCGCCACCGTGGGGCTCCGCATGGCGGGGAGGCTGTTCACCATGCCGGGAAACAGATCCCGGGGCACGTTCATCTCCAGCATCACCCGGTCCCGGCCGTCCAGCACCGCCCTGAACAGCATGGACAGCTCCTCTATGCGCCCCCGCTTCCAGGGGTCCTCCAGCGCCGCGTGGGAAGCCACAAAGCGGGTCGAGGATTCAAGAAGAACCGCCACAATCCTGAGCCCGTTATCCTCCAGCGTCTGCCCGGTGGAAGTATTGTCGATGATCAGGTCCGCGTCATCGGGCGGAAAAACCTCCGTGGCCCCGTAGGTGCGCAGGATCTGATAATCGCGGTAGCCCTCAGCCTCAAGCCAGCGGCGCGCCACATTCACATACTCCGTCGCCACCACCAGCCTCTTCCGGCGCAGCGCGGCCCCGTCCAGCCCCGCCGGCGCAGCCGCCACGATGCGCACCCGGTCCAGCCCCAGGTCCATCACCTCAACCACATCGGCGCCGCTCTCCTGGATCCAGTCTATCCCCGTAAAACCCGCGTCATGGCTCCCCAGCTCCAGAAGCTCCCCCACATTCTGGGGCTTCATGATCTTCCCGTCCAGCCACTCCGCGGAAATCCGGGGCCTGTAGGTCCGCTCCGCCAGCGTCATAACAAAACCCGCATCCGCAAAAAGCCGCGACACATTCTCAAAAATACGCCCCTTGGGTATCAGCACGCGCAGCTTTTCCACACTACGCCCCGCAGCAAAAAAAAACCGTGAGCCTGAGCCCACGGCGCAACGCCCTCTCACCCCGAGGCGGCGCGGGACTCCGGCTTCCGTGTATCCCGTGATGACGCGCTTCCCGCAGATTCCACTTCATTCCGGAAGGCTAACGGAAAGCCGCCGGTGCGTCAAGCGGGGATCAGGGAGGAGAGCGTAAGAGGGGCGCATCCCCTGCCAAAGCCGCAAGCGGCCCCCTCCCCCGCCGACAGGCGGGTTCTTGGGACCGGGCTATCGCTCCAATCTTTTGGCTGCGCCAAAAGGATTTCCGCTCTATCCCTTGCGCGGAAAAAAGCCTGCTTTCAGCCTGGAAGTTTTGCAGCGCGTAAACTACGGGATAAGGCCAGGGCATCGGCGGAATTACCGCGGGGGGCTGCCCGCCTGGCGTGCGTGTTCCTCCGTCTGGATGAGTTCCAGCAGGGCCTGGCGTATGTCCACGAGGGTGATGTCCTCCTGCCGTATGTCCCGGGGGCTGTACCAGACCTGCCTCTCGAAGTATTCCCGGTACTCGGGCCGCCGGAAGGGCAGCCCCTCCAGCGCGAACAGGTGATTCCTGAGCAGGGCCAGGTCCGGGGCGCTCATTTGGGAAAGCACCCGCCGGACATAGCGGCCGTAGTCATCCTCGGTGTAACCGTTCACCGCCAGCGCATAGAGGTTGGGCTCCCCCCAGGTACGCCGGATGCGGAACACCTCCGTGTATTCAGGCCCGGCGAAGAAGAAGTAGACGTTGCCGCCAAAGCCCGTATATAAGGAGGACTCTATTTTTCTTGGATCGGCGCTCTGCAGCAGTTCAGAAAAGGGCGTTACATTAATTTCCTCCAGGAGCTGCCCCTCATGGCCGTAGGCTCTAAAGTATAAGGGATGTCCTGCCGGTTCATATACGTTCAGTCCTGCCAAGTAGTATTTTAGCCCGTCAAGATCGTACTGATACCAATAATCATCATCCTGGTAGTGGGTCCTGCCCCAGACCAGAACCTCGCCGTTGAGAAACCGCTCCCCAAGACCCAATTCCTCCGCCCTGAGCAGGCTGGCCCGGTATTTTTCCGGGTCTATACTTCGAAGAAGATCCATGACCTCCCTGCCCTGATAGCGGCGTCCCCCGGTATCCATGGCGCGGGGGAATAAATCACCGCGATGTACATAAAACATCGAATAGTTCAGGCCGTCCCCGTTTTTCAGGATAAATGCCACCAAACCCTGGGTCTCATCATCCCTTGCAAGAGCCCGGTTAGTTCCTCTCTCCATGATAGCAATGTTTACCCAATCACCGATAAAACGCCATGCGCCTAAATCAAATTGAAATAAGGCATAGTCATAATCGTCTGTCTTCAAAGGTTCCACGCCCCAAGCGCCGCCAAGGGAGCCGGGCCGGTACTGAAACTCAACAGCCGGGCCGTGTCTGGTTGGTATCACCACACGGAGTGCCGCTTCATCGGCAACAAGATTGTGAGGAAAAGCGTACTGAATTCTAAGCTGCCGCACAATTTCCCCGGTACGCGCCAGGCGCTCAACCCGTAGCTCCTCCTCCGCACCGAGCAGGGAAGAACAAAGAAACAGGATTATTACTATAGTGTTTTTCATTACCGCAGCCTCCTCAGCTTGTAGTCAGTTATATTAACAACAAAACTCGCGCCGGAGTCCTTTCTCACATTCCACGTTGGAGTACTCAACGAGCCCTGAGTAGCATGGATAACGGTTACCTGGTCGCGTCCCGTTACTATCCCCTCGGGATTCGGGCTTGTGTCCTGCACAAGTACCACATGAACCCCGGCGCTCACCAAAATATCCCCCGGAACGGCCAGGGAAAAGAACCAAAGGGATTCCGGCCTGATGGGGCTCTTAGCGTCGGTAACATACCAATCCCCGCCGAATATCTCGCGGCTCATGCTTTCGCCTGCAATAGTAGTGGTGCTATTTCTCCAGGTTACCCTGCCTAGCTCATAAGCATTGCCGGGATAAGTTGCGCTCTTCTGCACAAAACCGGAACAGTCTATGCCCGCGGTTACCGTTGACTGACTGTCGTGATAGCGGTTTTTTTGGGGATTCGAGAATGCCCAATGGGTGCTCAAGCCGGGAACGGAGGGTCTGGGGTTGCTCATGTAGTATTGGTGCTGCTGGTTCTGCTGAATCTGATTTTCGCTAATATCTCCGGGATAAAGCCACACCACATCCGCATCATCCTGCTTCTCTCCCCCGGTATTAGTATTTTGACGGCGGGCGGGGAAAACATAATTTTGCCACTCGCCTCCGGGGGCTGCTCCCGGTACTGTGCCCCGGGGCTTTTTGGAGAGTGAATTCTCGGCGTTCTGGTCCGCCTCATTTTGGCTGTACGTTTCTATGGCCTGCTCCTGCCCTTTCATTTCACGGTCAAAGTCCGCCACCGAATCCATGCTGCCCCACCCGTAGGCGACACTTGTGTAACCGAGATCTCCCGCCGGAGATTTCGAGTCCCAGTGCGTCCAGCCCATGATGTCCGTAAGCTGCTTGCCGTTCCTCACGGGGGCGGAAGCCTGATTCCATTCATTGTAACCCCACGTCTCAGCCCACCACGAGGGCCGAACACTTCCCGATGCAGCCGATGCCGGAGCATTCCAGGGATGGACATCGTTCCAGTCGTTCTGCTTTTCGTTTATGTAAAGATTGGACCGCCAGATGAGCTTCTTGTCGTAAAGCGCAATATAATCCCTGGGAAGAACCTGAAAGCGGGCTTCCACCACGCTGCCACGCTGAACAAAGCGCAGGGGATCGGCGCTGCCCTTGTCTCGCAGGGCAAATTCCAGTATCAGATCGTCCCCGGGCCGGGCGCTCTGCAGACTGAGGGGCCTGATACCGAGGCGGTAACGCATTCCCCCGTAACGGACGCTGAGCCGTCTCTCCCCGTCTATCCAGAGGCGGTTCTGCGTAAATCCATCGTCCGCCAGGGAAATACTGTTTGCGGCGTAGAGGACGCTGTTCGCATAATTCATATTGTAGCGTCCGGCTCCATCGTACTCCAGGACGCCCAACCGGTAAAAGTCCCCGGCCGTCTCCGGTATCAGGGCAACTTCAAATTTACTGCCCGCTGAATTGTTGTATATATTACCGTAATCGGCTGAAGATTTTCCGGCATCGTAAAACCGGTCAATGGCGCCGGACAGTATCAGCTCCATGTTGCCGGCGGCAGGATCCAACAGGTTCATTCCGGCAGAACCCGTCGCCCTGATTTCTATGGCCGGCAAAAGCAAAAATTCACCGGTGTTTGGAATCCATCGCTCCCGGACAGCCGCTGCTCCGCCGGCAGACCCGGATTGTTCCAGCTTTCTGTCCTGCTCGTACATGGCAAGGATCTCCGCTTCCATCAACGCCGGCTGCACATCGCTCTCGTCAGGCTGCCCCGCGCCGTCCTGGGTGAGAAGCCGCCGGACATGAAAAGTTTCCGGCCCGGAGCCGGAGGCGGACTCCGCCCAGGCGGCGAGACTGACCTGTCCAATTTCCCTTCTGGGGCCCAGGATCAATATATTCCTCATGTGCTGCCGTTGATCGATCCCGTAGTCGGGAACCGTTTCCCCGTTTTTGAATCCCGCCACAATCGCCGCCTCAACGGCCCAATCTTCCCGCCCGGCCTGGTAAAATCGCAGCACCAGATCGCCGGGGCGGACCAGGGAAAGGTCCGGAAGGATCACGCTGATCCTTTCCAGGTCTTCCACTCCCAGGCGGCGGACCGTTCCGGTTGAAGTTCCTTCCCGCATGGCTATACAGCCGGAAAGAAAGCCCAGCCCGTCGACTCCCGCCCTGGAGGGGGCAGCCTGGATAGTCCGGGAAGCGTTCCTCCCCGCTGCCCGTACCCTGCCGGCAAAACTTGCCGGGGTATCGGTACCTCCCTCCGCGTAGGGGAGGGGATAACCACTCTCACCGCCGGGGAAGGGGCTTTCCAAACGGGATGTCAAATCAGACGGCAAATTCACCAGCCTGACGGTTTCTCCGGCGGCGGAAAATCCGTCAGTGCCGGCACGAAGGGGCAGTCCCTTGAGCGCTCCATAGGAAGGCTTATTCCAGATCTGATTGTCCCCGTACACAAAAGCATTAACCGGCTGCCCCCGGTAATAATAGGGAGTACCAATTCTCGGAGAATATTCCATGCCCCAGGTGAAATAGCGCATAGCAAAACGCGCCAGGTCAAGCCCTTCGCTGTAAGAAAGCTGGCGCATCGAAAGGGCGTTTCCCCGCCGAAAGAAGGAAAGGATGTTTTCTATGATGCCGGATTTTTCAAATACCGGTTTATTTTGTGAGTAATAAAACAGCAGGAACGCATCGACATAAATATTTCTGTTCTGCCCATAAAGAAAGGGCTGCCCCGGCAGGGAACGGGAAACATCAAAAACTTTCTGGCCTCGAATCATGTGGGCAAATTGCCCGGAAATGGCGGCATTCAAGGCATTGGCAAGGTTACGTAGAGCCTCGTCTTTCCCCGGCACGTCACTCTGAAAAAGTTTGAGATTCACTCCGGGGTAGTACTGCGCCATACATTGCTCAAAGGCCGGCCCAAGGCTGTCTTGCTTGTGGAATTCATAAAGCAGGCTCAGCGCCCTGTCCCTGTAGGAAGCGCCGCGCAAGTCTCCGGTAGCATTGAATAACTCCGCTTCACCGCTGAACCAGGAGGCCGGGCGGCTGAAAAGCAGTATATCTCCCCGGCTGCTCCCCGCCGCAAAGAGGGCCAGGGTGAAGTTAAGCTCCCCGTCCAGGGGAAGCCCGGACAGCCCGCCGGACATGGGCGCGGCTACGAGGGAATTCTCCAGAGGTGATGCCAGTTCTGAGTTGAACTCCGCGGCGGCTTCCCTGAAAGCGGTAAATTCAAGATTATCCTCATAGCCGGAACTTCTTGAAGCAGGTACTTCATTCAGGCGTGAACATTGAACCTGATCGCCTGAGGCCTCCGCCCTGAGGGTATTGAGATAAACGGCATCAGTCCCCGCTGCCGGCTCCCATTTTTTTGAATTGCGATTCCACACATAACAGGCGCCCTTCGAATCATAACAGCCCATGATAAAATTTTGATAACCCCTGTTCAATATTTGAAGATGATACGAAGCTCCCACAAGGTAGAGATTGGGAAGAATATCGGGCCGTGTACTTTCCCCGCGGCTCACCTTATAGGAGGCCAGCTTCATTCTCGGGGTTTCAACCGCCTCGGTCCGGAGCGGCGTCACGGCTGTAGTGAGCAGTAAAATCGCCTGGGCGAGGGTCCGTATAAAAAGCAGCCGGTCCCTGACAGGCCGCCATCTTTTTACCGTCATCTTGCATCCTCCCTTGATGCAGCAGTTATTCCTGCTGTCTTTTCCCCGCGGTACTCAACCTGGCCGTCGGGAGCAGTAATTTCAAGCCTGAATCGCAGGAACCCTCCTGATTCTCCTCCGTCTTCATCGGGAATGGTGTAGCGGTCCTGCTGAAGGGCCTCCCAGCCGCCGTTTATGAATACCAGCCAACGGTGGCGCAGGGGGAGCCGGCGGCTGTAGCGCCAGGGCGTGGGGGTATATGCCAGGGTCAGCGTATCCCCGGCCCTTAATTCTTCCGTGCTGCGGCCCGGCCCCTGGAAGCCGGGAGAATCATCTTCCGCTTTTGACAGCTTAATGTCCGCGGTGATGGCTCCGGTTTCATGAACGGCGATGAAGGGCGGCAGGTTTCCGCCTCTTGACGCCACTTCCAGCACTCCGCCCGCAGGAAGCCGCCTCATGTAAACCCGCCGGCTTCCAGGGTAGTAAACGGGGTTGATCCTCAGCCCTTCCTCTATCAGTGTCCAGGAGGGGTTGGCTTCCTCCCGGCTGTCCAGAAAAAGGTAGACCACACAATTTCTGGCGGCGCGGAAACGTATTGTGCCGTCCTCCCCTTCACCGTCTCCGGCTTCCCAGAGTATGTATTCCGCCCCCATAACGTAGGAGGGCAGGTTGATCAGCGCTTCCGGCTTTGAACGATCCGGCGCCGGAACGGCGCTGCCGCTGCGCAAAACCGGGAGGCCGTTCCGGAGATTGTGCACCACATAGCGGCTCAGTCCGTTAAAGACGGCGTCTTCAATCACAACAGGCTGGGGCCAGGGGAGATCAATTACCGCCTCACAGTCCTGCCACGCGCTGTAGTTGCCCGCATAATCCACGGCCCGGTAACTCACCAGAAAGCGGCCCGCCTCCACATAAAGCGGCTCACGGTAGGGCATTACCGCCCCTCCGTTGATACGATACTCAACGGCCCTGACCCCGGAGGCGGCATCCCCGGCCTGCAGGGTGATTTCCCCAAGGCCCCGGTCACTCAGCACAAAGGCATCCACGTAGGGCGGTTCGTAGTCAATGTTAATTTCCAGAGATCGTTCCCCCTCACGGTTTCCGGCCCGGTCCAGGGCGTACCATGTAAAGTTCATTTTTCCCCCGCGGCTTATTACGATGGGATCGATATAGCGCCCCAGAGAAGTTTCAATACGGTCGAAGCCCGAACCGGAATCCCAGCCTTCCAGGGTTACGGTTACCGGCGCGCCGTACCATCCACTGTCCGGGGGATCATCCGAAATACTGATGTCGCTGTCCGGGGGGTCCGTATCGATTCTCACCGTTTTGCGTACCGTTGCGCCCGCAAGTCCATGACTGTCTACGCCAAAGGCGGCAATTTGATGTTCCCCGTCTTCAAGGCGCAGTTTTTCTGCCGCGTCAAATTCACTATCATCCAGCCACGCCTTGATTTCGCTTACATAGCTATCCCTGTCGAAAGCCGTAATACTGAGTTCAGGCGCTGTAACATACCAGCCGTTACGTCCCTCCGGGTCCGGGGGATCGAGAAGTATTGATGTTTCGGGGGCCCCGGTGTTCGGCTCCCCCCCAAAGGCGGATACAAGGCCATCCGCCGTTGCGGCGTACACGCTTCCCCGGTAAAAGGCGTAGGCGGTAAAATCGCCGGCCTCTTCCCAGAGGAGACCTCCGCTCCCCGCCTCGTGGAGGTTCCTCAGGGCAAAGCCCTCACCGTTGAGGGTAAAGAGCCGGTCCTTCCCCGCCGCAACCTGCAGTGATCCGGCTTCGTCCCAGCGGCGAAGCGGGACGAGGCCATCCCGGCTGTAGATCGTCAGACCGTCCTCCGCTGATACCAGCACCGCTTCAGCGCTCAGGGCGATGCTGACGGGGCCGGTAAAAGGCGTTTCCAGCCTGGCCGCCTCGCGGAAATCCTGATCCAGCAGAACGACGCCGCCTTCCGTAACGAGGATCATTCCAAGGGCATCCGCCGCGGCGGCGAGAATGGGGCTGCCTGCCTCGAAGGAGAGGCTTGCCCCGTAAACTGCGGCAGCGCCGGTTTTGCTCAGGCTAAAGGCTGCGCCGTTCATCCATAGAACAGATTCGCTGTCGTAGCCGCCGGCGCTGAACTCTCCGGTGAGGACCCCCAAGGAGCCGTTCAGTACCAGCACAGTCCCGCCGCTCTCGGCAAAAATCGTATTACCATCGCTGGTGATGGAGCGTATTCCTTCCCGCTGCCAGAGAAGGTTTCCGCTGCCCAGGTCCCGGCCCTCAAGGATACCGTCCTCCCTCAGGGCGTAGAGAAAGCCCCCGGCATACTTTGCGTCCCGGTAAGCCCCCTCAACGTTCCATGAGACACTGCCATCCCGGTAATGAAGGGCCGTAAGTCCCTCCCTGCCGATGACAGCAATTTGTTCTTCCGCAGCAACGAGCACGCGTACTTCGTTCCCTGTCATCGTCCCGAAAAAAGATTCACGGTTGGCAGGAAGCTCCATGCCTGAGGCCCGGCTCAGTCCTCCGTCCCGGCCGGACTGCCCCCACACTTCCTCCCGCACTTCCAGCGTAAAAAATTTGAGGCCCCTTCTCGTCAGCGGATCCGTGACGGTTATGGCTATTTCGTAGCTGCCCGTGCGCAGGGGGCTTCCCTGTATTTCCCCCCTCCTGTTAAGGGTCAGCCCGGGGGGGAGCTCGCCGTAGGCCAGTTCGTACACGCCCTCGCCCCTCAGATTCCGGCTTTCCAGCCTTGCATAGTAGGTGGACTCCGCCCAAGCGGCGGGGAGCGATTCCCCGGTGGTAATCTCCGGGCGGCCCATCAGACTGACAGTAATTTCGGCGCTTCCCTGGTAGCTGCCGCACTGTCCGGTTATTTGTACCTTCCAGTAACCATTGGCGGCGTTACTGGTTTCCGCGGCGCTCAACTCCAGGGATAATACGGCATTGGGAACAGCGCTGTCGGACCTCAGGGCAGCCGTAAAGGGAGCGCCGGGCTCGACCACCACGCCGAGGGACACTTTTTCAGGATAGCCCCGGACTGTTATGTCAATCAGTTGAGTTTCCCCTTCTTCAAGCTCCACTGCCGTAAGGCCCGGTCTCAGCGTAAAGCCCCGGTTCCGTATGATCAGGGGAAGTTCGTTGCTCTTTTCCCCGTTCATCGTAATTCCTACCATGCCGCTTTCCGCATTCTGGGGAATCTTGGCAACAATTTCACTGTCGCTCCATGAAAGCACCATTACCGGCATTCCCCGGAGCATCACTTCACCCCTGCTGCCCAGGGCGTATCCGTAGATATGCACTTCGGCGCCGGCATAGACCGCTGCGGGGAAGAGGGAACTTAAGTGCGGGGCTGGTTTCTTTTCTTCCACCACCGTTACGAGCTCGAAAGTTTTGCTTCCCCCGCCGGTAATTTCGGTAATATAGGTTCCCGGCGCAATCCCGGCAGCGGTAGTGATGCTGATGAAACCTGTCCTGCCCGCCTGAATAACCGGTGCGGACACACTGATGCTGTTGTCCTTCCGGCTTGCCGTGAAGGCTACGCTTCCCGAAAAACCATCGTAACCGTTTACTCCTATATGGTAGACGGCAGTTCCGCCGGGAACCGTTACGGCCGTACCTGTGAAAATTCTGGCGTACCAGTCCGGCATGGTCAGGGCAAGCGGTATGGATGCGCTTGCACCACCCGGACCGGTAACGGTAAGGTTATACTCCCCGGCGGCATTCTGGGGGGGAAGCAGAACTTCCAGGGCTTCCGTATTCCAGCCCTGCGCTGTTTCCAGGGCAAGCTCCTTTTCCCGAAAAAACACCCTGGTCCCCGGAACAAAGCCGGCGCCGTAAATCATGAGCCTCTCCTCCTGATTCCCCGCCGCCCTGTTGGGATACACCCTGTGCAGTACGGGCATGGGCCATTCCACTTCCAGTTCCACGGTGAAGGCGGCACGAAGGGAGCGGTTTGACTCATTTACCACCTCACAGGGGTAACGGTAGGTTCCGGCGCTAAAGGCGGCGGGGATGTAAAGGCTGAAAGGGATTTCTACCCGCCGGCCCTCGGCCCGCACAGGCCCCTCGAAGAAGAAGCCTTCCGGCTCCTGGCCCTCCGCCTGCCGGGCAATAAACCAGCCAGCGGAATCCCAGGTATCCTTAAAATCAAGAACCCTCACTGCCACAGCCCCCTGAACAAGAGCGCCGGGAACGCCGCTGATACGCAGCGTTTCTGTTTCCACTTCGGGCCGGTTTACGGGAGGCGCTTCCGCCCCCAGCACTACCGTCCGGGGATTGGTCCAGGGGCTTTCGCGCCGGGCCTCATCGTAGGAGAGCACCCGGAATGTACGGATGCTGCCTGCCTGAAAGCCGCTCAATGAAAGAAGGGTAACGTTCCCCGCGTCCAGCACCATAGGTTCCTCCCTTTCGGATTCCGACATTTCCACCAGAAAACCTGCATCCCGGCCCCCGTTGTTGCGGTTCCACCTGAGGGTCAGCGTCCCCGGATCGGTTTCGCTGATCCTGAGCGGTTCCGGTTCCAGGAGCGGAACCGCGCTCCGGTCAAGGCGTATCCTGCCGGGCGCATAGGCGGGCGGTGTTACCGTTTCGTCATTTAACAGTAATTCTGCGCTGATATAGTAATCACCGTCGGCAATTTCCTCGGCGGCGACCTCAAGCTCAAAATCGCCGCCTTCCAGGGGGAAAACGCCCAGTTCAAAACCGGGCATACCGGGCAGTTCATGGGCCGATATACGGATTCCGGTAACACCGCTGCCGGCGGCGCCCCTCACGATAAAGCTGCCTCCGGAAAGTTCCAGCCCGGAGTTTGGGCCGGTAAGTTCCAGGGATGGCATGGGTGCAGGCCCCAGAACGCTGAGATTGTAATCCCCCGCCGCGGCGCCATGCACCTGGAGTCTCCATTGTCCCGCCTCGGGATTGTTAACGATGAGGGCATAGACATTATCCAGCAGCACCAATTCTGTGCCATCATCCCCTTCCTGAAATACCCGGCCCGAAGGCGACACCGCGGTTACCGATGGATCGCCTTCCGTAAAGGCGAGTAGCAGCACCAGCCGTCCCGGCAGCGGTTCGGGCACCATAACCACATAATCGCCCTTGTCTGCCGCATCCTCCCGGTCCCGGTATAAAATATTGGGGTCCCCGGCTTCCGGCGAAGCCCTCAGGTTAACCGGCGCGGCCCAATCAGGCCTTTCAAGAGTGTAGGACGACACGTTTCCTAACGTGATTCCTCCTGAGCCGACATAGATTCCTATGCTGCCAAGAATAGGTACATTTACCCAGCCCTTGAAGCCGGTTCTGCCGTTGGTAAAACGCCCGAATGCGGCATTTACGCTGGGCAGCCATAAGTCCCCCCAGGGTACGACTATCGGTACAAAAAGTACTGTTGTGTCGACGATACTCCCCCTGGGAAGTCCGAACTGAACGTAGCCTTCCCCCGAAAAAATGGTTCTCCCGCTTTTATCGAATATGTATACTTCAACGCCGCCGCGTACAAATTTTATGTTGATTTCGGCTCCCGCATAGAAACCCCGGGAGCTTAAGGCGGCGGTGGCCTCAGCTCCTATATTCAGCGTCCCGGAGAAGATCGCCGCCCGCCCCTGAAAAGCCCAGGCCCCGTTGTTAATGTCCACCCAAACAGTGGGCCACATTTGTATGAGCCCCCCCGAAGTTGCCGCATCGCGCAGGGTAAGCCCCAGCTTGATACGAGGTCCCCCAGCGTAGAATAGTCCCCGCACCCTTGCGGGAACCTCTGTTGGGCTGCCATACGTGATGCCCCCGGCTATACCGGAAATAAAAAGCCCCGACGGGCCCAGGGGTATGCCCCCAAAGGCGGCCTCCCAGGAAAATTCCGCCTGCCTCAAGCCTATGGGATAAAGGGACGACTTACGGGCAAAGATCATGCTTGCGCCTATGGTTCCCGCTCCGGGAATGGTTACTCCTCCCCGGGCGCCTATCAAATAATCGCCTTCTGAAAGCCTGAATTCTGCGCTAATGTTGATAAAGGAAAGATTGCCCAGCTTGAAGCCCGGCAGATTGAAGGTGCCGCCTTCGAATTCGACGCCCCGTGCTGCGGAGAGTTTCAGCTTCGAAAGCGCTATGGATGCATTCCCCAAAAAGTCGGGGGTGTAGAGTTTCGCCTGCTCGAAGGTCATGCACCGGCTGGTGAATTCCAGGGCCGGGGAAAACAGTTCAAGCCTGAAGCCCGCAATATCCGCGGCGAGAGTAGAAATTGCAAGGTCCCCCGAGAAGGAGCCGTCATCAAGGCAAATACGGGCGTTCCGGATGCCCACTTCTCCGCTGCCCAGGGCGCCGAAAGCTTCAGGCAGGATAATGCGGCAGCTGGCGAGGGTAATGTAGGTTCTGCCCTGCAGCCGTTCTATGAGAAGAGAATCTATCCTGGCGTTGAATCCTGCGATATCAAGGGTCATGGCTCCTATGCCGCCCTGGATGTCGAGAATACTTCCGTCCCAGCCTATTTTAAGAACCTTAAGATCGATTCTGGTGTTGGAAAGCCCCGCAGGATAACTTTCGGGAAGCACGGCGCTTGAATCCAGGGTGATGCTGCTTTCACTGATAAAGAGGGAATTAATGTCTATTCTGATTCCGCCGAACAAATAGAAGGAGAAAGGCTTCCCCGCTTCGATTCCGGCTTCAAAGCTGCGGAGCCCCGACAGGGAAGACAACTCCATGCTGCGGATAACCAGCGCAAGACCCCTAAGCGAGGCAGGCAGGCCCGGCGCGGTCAGGACAAGCTTCCCTCCCACATTAATGACAACCTCGTTCTCTTTTCCCATTCTTCCCTGAATAAAACCCCCCTGCAGCTTCACGCCGGAAAAAATGTCAATAGTGACTCCTGAAAGAGCCACATCAAAATCAGTTATGGCTCCGTTTGTGTTAACCACAAAACGATTGATGTTGAGTGAGATACCGCGCAGACTTGCCGGGAAGTGATTGGGAAGGATCATGCTGCCCCGGATCATGATAATGCCGGGGAGCCCCTCTTCCTTGGAAAGATTGATGCGAAGGCCGCGTGTTTCCATAACATTAAAGAGCCTCAGGTTCGGGAATTCCGCTTCCGCCGACAGGGTTTTGATACCCCGCTGGGCATCGAGCCTTGCCCGGCCTTCCAGGGAAGTGCCGCCTATGCCCTGGGGAAATTTTCCCGCCGGGAGGGTAAAGCGGCCGCCAAGATCGAATTCAAAACTTTCAGAGAGATAGGACACGCTTATGGACACCCTGGAAACCGTGATCAAGTCCAGTATTTGAAATTCTTCGTTGGGATTCCCGGAAAAACGCGCACTAAAACTGCGTATCTTCCCGTCAAATCCGATGGCAAATTCATTTATCGCTATGCTTCGTCCGGCAAGGCTCGCCGGGAAACTCGCCGGCATTTCCATGGTGCCCGTAAGCCGTACCTCCCCGTCTTCGCCGTCCCAGAACAGGCCTATTCCCAGACCTGTAAAACTGCTGCCAAAGATGTCCATCCGGGCGATATGCGCCGTCGCCTCAAGCCGGGTGATTCGGGCAAGCCCTGGATCTATTTCCAGGCTGTCGATGGCAAGGACCGCCCCTGCCAAACTGCCCGGCATATCGCTTGTAAGAATCAGGTCTCCGCCCACAGTGATGATCAGGGAGCCTGCCCTGCCCCTGGCGAGTGAAACACTGCCCCGGCGGAGCAAAAGACTCTTCGAGCCGGGGATTATTTCACCTTCAATGCCCGACAACCTGACGGCAATGTTCCCGATACTGCCGTCCCGGTTAATTTCAAAGGTGTCTATTTCCACGGTCTTCCCGGCGATAAACCGGGGGAGGTTGTCGGGGAATTCCAGGGAACCGGCGAAACTGAAGGTTAATTTACTGTCCACCGCCATTTTGGAAAACCGGAATTTTAGGCGGCCATAAATGACTTCAATGTTCGTATCCAGTGACAGGGATGCAAAATCAAACTCCCCTGTAGAAAAGTTGAAACGAGCCTGATCTATGGAGGCCTTGTCGATGATGAAGCCGCCGGGAAAGAGCAGGGAGCAGTTGTTCAAGAGCATCCAAATCTGACTGTCCATGTAACGAATTGAGACGCCGTTGATGGAGACGCCCCACGCGT
Organism: Spirochaetaceae bacterium; assembly: GCA_031273985.1. Taxonomy (GTDB): domain Bacteria; phylum Spirochaetota; class Spirochaetia; order Treponematales; family Breznakiellaceae; genus JAISQV01. The sequence continues at coordinate 20,419 of JAISQV010000212.1, forward strand.
CTCCCAGGGGCATATAGCACCTTTCGGGGAAATTTACCTCAAAGGCGCGAATTCCGCCGTCAAGGTCTATTTCAAATTTTTCGATTTCAAGCCGCTTTCCCCGGAGGCTGCCGGGCAGTCCCCAGGGGAGGCGGACGCCGCCCGTGAGGCTGATGACTCCGCTTTCCAGAGAGAAGCCCCGCAGCCAAAATTCCATTCCCCATATGTTGACCGCTGGTATGGATTCACTCGCAACGCTTATTCTGTTGCGCGACAGGGTTACTCCGCTTAGCTCCAGTACGGCCCCGTCCATTGATTCTGGCATCTGCATTAGCACGGAGCTGATGTATACGCCGTGGTTGTCAAAACTGACTCTTCTGAACTGGAAGGAAAATCCTCCCAGTTCCGCCTCAAGAATACCCAGATCTCCGCTGACATGAAATTTGCCGTTGGGCTTGAGATCCGCTTCAAAGGGAAGGGAAATGCTTTCCCAGGGAGCGGGCAGTGTTACCAGCACTACGGCAAAAAGGCCCCCGGAATTAAATGCTGTTTCCATCAGCCGTATTTCCAGTCCGGGAACAATGGAAAACTCCCTGTCCTGATAACGCTGTGCGGTGTAGGCAAGGTAACCATTGACAGTATACTCCAGGGGCCCCAGCTCAACGGGAATCTCCCGGTATTCGGTGATATTGGATTCAATAGTAATGCTGTCCACGGCAAAGTTAATTCCCTTTCCCCGGATGATCCAGTCTTCATATTGGTAGTCGACGCTTTCTTCAGGCGCTTCGGCGCTCACCACAAAGTAGGGCAGGATTCTAATTCCCCTGCCGCCTGCGGGAACCTGGGCCCCGTCCCACCACCGGGTGGAGAGGGAGCCCCGGAGCCAAAGACCTTCATTGTCAATCAGGCAGGAATCGCCCTCAACGATATACTCATTAGAAGAAAGAAAACGGAAGGGGCCGGGGCCCTCCCCGCCATATACAACCATCCCCCCGGAGTCAAAACCCGTTGGGCCGAAGCGCAGGTCCGTTCCGTATCCGGCGTCCGGGCTTTCGGGGTCCAGCCCAAAGTAAAAAGATCTTTGCATAAGCGGCGAGGTGCAGGCAAGAATAACCGTTCCTTCCCGGGAAACAAGTTCCGCTCCGGGGAGCCGCAGTACGCTGTCCCACAGGGTAATGTCGTTATACTGATCCGCCACGCCGCCGCTTTCAAAAGCCCCGTCCGGGCGCATCACAAAGCCGGGAAAGATCAGGGGAAAATCGCCCAGGGCTGGCGGCATTTCAACTACCGCCTTTCCGTAAACCCCCCGCCCGTCCAGACGCAGTTCGTCAAAACCAATCTGCCACCCGTCAAGGATATATGTTACCCCAGGGCAGAGGGCGGCTTCGAGTATTCTTTCACCGTTGAATTTGAGTCCGCTGAATGACAGTATTCCTGCCGCCGTTTCCAAGTGCAGCGTTCCTGTTTCGATGGATGCTCCGTTGAAGACGAGGCCCTCCGCGGCAATATCGAATCCCCCGACATTGAGATCAAGCGGGCCGTGAAGGATTCCGCGCGGGCCCAGGCGGCTGTCGAAGATAACAGGCAATTCCAGGCTTGTTCCTCCTTCGCCGTTTCGTATACCGGCCCCCAGAGGCGCAGAGATGCTGCCCCCCACGCCGTCGGGGGATATGAAACCGCCGCTTACCCTGATGTTCCCGTAGGGGCCCTCCCAGTCCCAGGGCTGCATGACGCCTCCCGCAAGGACCGTATGGCGTTCCGGATGGAGGAGCAGGTTCGTAAAGGCCCGCTCCCCGCCCTGAAGGGCGATCCTTCCCCGGGGAATAACTATTCCGTCCGGGCCGAAGCGGGCCTCCTCCGTGCTGACGGGAAAACCGTGAACCAGGGCAGTAAAACTCCGGATGGAGATTCCGGCGTTCCAGTCTATTCCTTCTCCGGTAAGCGCCGTCCAGTCCAGGCGGAGCCGGCCAAGGGTTTCGGAGTACAGATTCCCCGTGATTCTCAGGGTCCCGGAAGAATCAAATTCAATACGGAGGGATTCAAAATTATGGCCCCAGGGATCAGTGGAACAGTAAATTCTTTCAGCCGTAAAATCATCGCCCGCCAGGACAAGACCGCTGGTTCCGTCGAGCGTAAAATTACGCAGAACCAATTCCCTTGGTTCGTAGCCCTCCGGCAGGGATAAAACCGCTTCATAGATCACTACGCTGCCGCCCCGAATACCGGCGGTCTTAACGGCATAGTCCGTTCCCTGAAGGGTGAGGGTGACGGGTCCGCTGCGCTCAATATCCAGAAGGCCCCGGACATTGCCGTTTCCCGCCTGCACCCGGCTTTCACGAAGCCTGATGTCAGGGCCCTCATTTCCTCTTAGCTCCATGCCCCAGGCGGCGAGCGGAGAGCTGTCGAAGGCCGCGTCATCAAACCATTCTTCGCCGCTTGCAAGGCGCAGGGATTCTATTCCCCGAAGGGTAAAACCCGGAACCCTTTCGCCCTGGGGCCCCTCGCTCAGGGTTTCCAGGGATTTGGGGCCGCCCGTTGAACCGGGGCCGCCTGACAAGCGGGGCCGGGGCGGATAGCCCAGGGAAACGCTTCCCAGGCTCACCTGAACCGCCTCCTCTCCGGCAAAAGAGCGGGTGTAGAGGGCCTCAAACAGCGCCGCCCCGTTTTCCCGGTCAAAGACAACACGGCTGCCGCTTACGGTGAAGCCTTCGGCCCGCGCTTCGTAGCGGGCGGCGGCGCTCCGTCCGGCCCGGAAAATGCCGTGTTCCGTGTCCGCATCTTCCAGCGCAAGGCTGCGAATCCGCCGCCGGGTGTCAACGCCGTCAAGGGTCAGCACTTCGTAAAGTTCCAGGGATTCGGGAATCTCCAGAAGCAGTCCTTCAAGTTCCTCATCCGGCGCTCCTTCCCCGGCATGAATCACTACCCGCTGTCCGCTGATTCCATAGCCTTCAATGGTCTCATGGTAGGGGACGGTAAACCGGCCGGGCATTTCCCCGTCGCCGGTTACAAAGGCGGCGTAAAGCTCTGTCTGGTTTCCCGCCAGGTCCGTTCCCCGAATCAGCGCCGTGTAGAGGGCGTCCCCGGCGAGCCCCGGTGCGAGGTATTCTTCGGTCTCAGGCTCCAGCACCAGGGTCCGGGTTTCGCCCGCCGCGGCTCCGCTTTCCGCCTGCAGGATCAGTGTGATAGAGGCCGGTCCCGATCCCGCGTCCCGGAGTATTCCCCAGCGGATCACGCGCTCAGCGCCGGAACCTTCCACGGAGGGTCCCCCGGCTTCCGGAGTGTCAAAGACCGGCGCTCCAAAATCGCAGCGAATCACGGCGCTGCCCCAGCGCAGTATTCCTGCGTGATCCGGGGCGCAGACCGTAACGGTTACAGGTCCCGCGCCGTCCTGCCCCAGAGCCAGGCGGAGATCCACGTTAAGTTCGCTGCCGGTGATACGGCTCCACCCGGCGGTGCTCTCCCAGGACAGTTCCTCTTCTCCAAAATCCCCGGCGGCCATGCGCCAGCGGTACTCACTGACGTCCTTCATGTCCGCCGGAGTATCCCAGGTAACGAGGGCATGGCGGGCATTGTACCAGTCCTCCGCCTCCGCCTGGGGGCTCACGCTGAGACGGAGCTTTTCCGGGGGCGTCCTGTCTACCCTGAACTGATACAGCGATTCCTGTCCTGAAAGATCGTTGTATCCTGCGCAGCTCACCCGGAGCCGGTAGAATTCCTGCGCCGCATTATCGTCAAGGTCCAGCGAAAGAGTCCCCCGAAAACCGGGGCTCACTGCTTCCACCCTTCCCTGGGCGGCTGTTTCGGCCCTTCCTTCCGCGCCGCCTGCAATAACGATCCGTTCAAGGCGCCAGAAATACTGTTTTATTTCGATATGGGCCGGAACAGGCGGGGTAAAGCTAAACTCCGCAAGCCCCAGGGCCTCTGCATCTCCGGGCCGGGTCGCTTCGCGGTGGGTGCTGCTCTGTATGCCCGGAGCGCCGGGTACGGAACGGTCTACCGTTAGCAGCTTGAGGAAGGAAGGGCTCACATTGGAAGCGGCATCGGCAGCCCAGATATAGAGATAGTGAGGCCCGTCGCGGAGGAGGCTTATCTCAAATTCTTGCGCAGTAACCCTGCGTTCCTCCGGGAGCCGGGGATTATCCGCCGGGCTGTCTCTCAGATCCCAGTAACAGGCCGCTATCTCTCCTTCCCGGAGCGCTTCACCCTCAAGCCGCTGATCCCGCGCCGTTACCCTTACGCGCAGCCTGCTCTCGGAAGTTACATCCCCCAAAATCAGTCCCGGCTCCCGCATGGACAGTAAGGTTACATCCAGAACTTCGGGAGCCGTGCCGTCTATGTAGAAGGTCCAGGCGGAGGCGGATGCGCTGAGCCCGGCGCCGTTTTTGGCGCCAAAGGACAGCGTATGAAGCCCCTCGGAAAACCCGTCCAGGGAAAGGTAGAGCGCCTCCTCCCGAAAGTCCACAAACTGTTCAGGCCCCCCGTCGATCCGGTACCACGCCGAAGATATACCGGAGATCGTGTCTCTTACGTTAAGGTTTACGTTAAGCCCGCCCTCAGGCCCTCCGGCGGCGTAGCGGGGCGCCGAAAAGCTCAACTCCGGCGGGCTTGGGTCCACGGTAACTACCACCGTTTTGAGGGTTTCATTACCTACTTTGTCCCGAACCCGGAAACTCAGCCTTTGATTCTTCCCTTCGGCCAAAAGCGCCGTACTGCCGCGCCGCCAGAGACCTTCCCCGGAACGCCACTCCCAGCTATTCGCATCGACGCCGCTGAAGGCATCGGCGGCCCCGGCGCTTATTTCACCGGGACTGTTCATTTCGGCGCCGCCGCCCGCGATCCCGCGTAATTCCACCACCGGCCCGTTCCGGTCCAGGGCCGCGTAGATCACCTCTTCCACGGCATTATTCGAATCGTCCCTGGCCCTAATCACCACCTGGTACAGCCCGTCCGGGGCGTCGCTTCTAAAGCTCAACATTGAACCGTCAAAAATTTCGCTTCCCAGGGGAGTGAAGGAATTTCTTTCCCGCAGCCGTGTTTCTACGGTGAGGGACGTTACGGTCCCTCCGTCGTCCTCGGCCCGTATCCATAGAGGCGCTCCGGTCCAGACCGCCGTCTCAGGACTCTTTCCCATGCGGTTGTCCCAGGTTATAACCGGAGGCTGGTTATCAAAATCGAAGTTCAGCGTGAAGGCCCCGGGGTTTCCCGCCCGGTCCGCGGCGCTTACCGTCAGGCTGTGGCTGCCCCGGGACAGGGCCTCTACCTGGACATCGCCTGAATAGCTGCCGTCGTTCAAGAAGAGCAGCAGCGGCTTCTTCTCGCCGCCGTCAATGGCGTAGCGCCAGGCATCGGGATCCATGCCGCTTAGTTCACTTTCTGCAAGCCTCACGCGGATGGGAATGGAAACCAAGTCCCCCGTGCGCCGCAGCGGACCGGCAAGGCTGCCCGAAAGCACCGGAGCCGTGCCGTCCACCCGGATAAGCGTAAGGCGCGAAGAGCCCCGGTTCCCCGCCCTGTCAGAGACCGAAAGGGAAATATTGTAAATTCCCTCCCGCAGTCCGGGCACGGTAAAGGGAGACAAACTGCCGCTCACCTGATTGTATCCCGTCTTGACGGGAATGCTTCCGGCGCCTTCAAGGATAACAGCAAAACTGTTCGGATCTATACCGGAGATGCGGGACGTTGCTTCGGTGGAGTCGGTGATGCGTACCCCGGAAAACACATGATCCGGTTTCACCCAGAGGGAGAAAATTTCAAAACCCGACACCAGCGGGGCCCGCCGGTCCAGATTGACGATGCCCATGGCGGTATTTATGTTGCCCGCCAGGTCCGCCGCCCGGACCCGCCAGGTGAAGCTTCCTTCACCGGTAAACGCCATCGCGCTCTGGTTGGCCTGGGAAGCCTGCTGCCAATCCCCCCAGGCGTTTGTGGTTTCAAGAATATGCGGGCCCGAAAGGGTATCGCTGACCACTGCCCGCAGGACGCGGGAAATTTCGTTGGACCAGTCATTTTCCTTCATGCCGTTCTCAAGGTTTATCACCGGAATAATCTTGTCTATTTTGACGGTAACGGCCTTGCTGTAAGCGGAACGGTTCCCCGCCCTGTCCTGCACGGTGAAGCGTACCTCGTAGACCCCGTTTTCCCTCAAGGTAACGGAATTGTTCTCCTCCGCCTCTTCGCTCCAGGTAAGCCCCCCGTCGAGGGAACAGCGCCAGGTGGCCGGCTCTATTCCTGAAAGCCCCTCATCCGCCTGGGCCAGGACCGTAACATCCGTGTTGGTCCACTGGCCGGAGCTTCCTTCTGCCGAGACTACAGGACTCGTGCGGTCTATCATCACCTGGACCGTTTGGGAACTCAGGTTTCCGACATTATCCCGGACACTGAACGTAACGGTATGATCCCCCTCCTCCCTCAGGGTAACTTCTTTTCCCGTCCTTTCAGGGCCCGAATTCACGGTGTAGCGCCAGGAATTTGTATCAAGCCCCGAAACAGTATCGGCTGCCGATGCGGAGATCAGCGCGGTTGCCGTGTTTACAAGTTGGTCTCCCCCGCTCACCTGAAGATCAGGGCCTGCGGGATCATGGGAAAGGTAAATGTACGCCGATACGGATTCTACATATTGTATGTGTTTTATTATTTTGGTGGTAAAAAAAAGGAATGTCTCTTTTTCATACCAAATATTATAGCGATTAATGGACGCATAAATTCTATAGACATTTTCCGGCGGCACAAAATTACTGTTGGAGATAGAGGAAGCGGTAACAGAAGCTATCGCCTGATTGTTCCGGTTGTAGGCTATAACCCTGCCTTCATACATGGTGCTGTCATTCGTAAACAGGTAAGAGTTAATGAATCCAACGCTTATTTTCGCCGCCGCACCCCGGTAGTAAACAATATTTCCGGTGCTGTAAATGGCGTCGGCGCCGGTCAAATTAACGGTGAGCTGCATGGGCCTGATGTATTCACAGAACGCCAATTGCCTGTCCACCCCGAAGGCCGGCATGGAGGCGCAGAACAGGATCGCGGCAAAAACAACCCGGCCAATACGCCTGTTCATGACTGCCCCCCGGCGCCTGCTTCGGTTCCCCCGGGTAACGGCGTCCCAGGCGCCGTTACCCGGTACAGCTCTATTTGTTCCCCCCTGAGGGCGGCAAGGTAAAGCATCCTGTTTACGACGGGGCTTTTCCGGTATTCCGCCTCCCCGCCGGGGATGAGCCCTGCGGCCTCCTCCAGATTCTGCCGCCTTAGAATCTCAAAATTTCCTCCCCGGTGAATCCCCGCGGCCAATTCCCCGGTCTGGGGTATCAGGTAACAGGCCCTGGCGGGCTCAAAACCCCAGGCGCAGAGAAGCAGCCAGGTTGAAAGCCACTCTGCCGGTTTTTGCGCCGCCGCCTCCCCGCCGTTCCAGCCCGCAAGGGAGGGGTTCTGTTCCCGCCGGAAAGCCCCGCCGTCCCCCCGGTACAGCGAAAAATCTTCCCCGTGGGCCACGGCAAAGTAACTCATTCCCTCGCCGTCAATGCCCGCCTCCACGGAAATTTCCCCTTCAAAGAAGCCCGCAGCTTCACGGCGGAGCAGCAGATCCTCCCCCAGGGCGAAGAAACTCAGTTCCCGTCCTCCCTCCTGCGCTGCGGTGATCCAGCCCCGGCCCAGGGGATAGGCCGCCTCCCGGAGAACCTCAAAAGCGCCGCCGGGCGAATCGATACGCTCACCGCTGCGACTGATTAGCTGCCGCACCGGGGCTTCCTCAGAGTCTTCCCCCGCGCAGAAGTTTGCGATGCAGCTCAGTTGTCCCTCCGCCAGAACGTAGACCGCCGCCCCGGAGTACACCGAGGCCGCCAGCCGGTACTCCGTAATCCCGGCGAAACCCCGCAGCTCCGGCGCCGGGTAATAGCGGAGCGCCCCCTCCAAATCTATTCCCAGCACATAAATTCCCTCTCCGTCCTCCCCCCGCGCTATAAAGGCCGCATACTGAAGGGGCGGCTCATCAAAAAGCCGCAGATCCCTTACGCCGCCGTTCAGCGGGGGGAGAGCCGGATCCGGCGAAAATTCCGCAAAACCCCCTGATCCGCCGCCGCGAAACACCCGCAGGCGGCCGTCTTCTATCACAAAAAGGTAGGCCGCCCCATCCTGGGTCTGCATCAGCCGAAAATCCTCAATCCTTCCCGCCGCCGCCACGGCGCCCGCCCGGAAAACCCCCGGCATGGCGTCACCCGCCGGCGCCGCAGTCTGGGCGGCAAGCCCCCCGGCAAGGCCCGCCGCGAACAGCCCCGCCATGATTACCCTGAATAAGCGCATCCCTTCCTCCCCGGGCCGCAGGGGAGCATCCCGGCGGCCCTTTTTTCACCACCTATATTTGTGTGAATGTCCCCGGATTTGCTTCAATCGAAAAGAAAAAATCTGAAATTTTTTTGCGGCTTCAGCTTGGGAGTTTGCGCGAAGCGCAAACTCCAGGGATGGGGGGCGTTGCGGGGGGCGGGCCCCCCGCAGTGGGGGTAGCGGAAGACGCCGCAGGCGGCTGGTGCGTAGGGGGAGACTTACCCCTCCTGTCCCCATGTACCGGGGGGTATGTTTTTATATGATCCCCCCAAGAAGGTTT